>DAIQBQ010000214.1:0-5794 GCA_036781065.1 Actinomycetota bacterium | reverse complement strand
GCCAGCCAGATCAGCGCCCCGCCGGCCAGCTGGCTCACCAGCAGGTTGGAGGGGTGGCGGGCGCAGTGGAAGCGGCAGTCCCTGGAGGGGTTGACGACCGAGCGGTCGGCCCGTTGCCACATACTGGCGAAGGACTCGTCGACCACGTCGCCGATGCGCATGGCGGCGTTGCCCCGGTGGTAGGAGCAGACGTAAACGCCGGCCGGCGTCACCAGGGTGCGCAGCTCGGCGGCGCAGCATCGGGTGTACTCCTTGGGCTGGTCGGGAGGCTGGCCGCCCAGCAGCGCGGCCATGGTGGAGGAGTAGTTGACCTCGAAGTCCGGGGTCGCCAGCGACTCCAGCCGGGTCAGCTGGACCCGCAGTTCGGCGAGCACCTGCGGGGGGTGCGCCTGGATGAAATGGCCCTGGTCGAAGACTGCCTTCAGCTCGAAGTAGTCGCAGCCAATATCCCGCGCCAGTGCGGCCGCCTGGGCGATCTCGGCGACGTTGGTTGCCTCCACCTCCCCGGCCGCACCCAGCCGGGTCATCGCCAGGAACGAGTAGCCGAGCGAGCCGGTCTTGACCGCGGCCAGCTGGCGCATGTTGGCCACCACGTCGTCGAAGCGGCTGTTGCCGCCCCGGTCCGGGCGGAACAACCGGTAGGTGGCCGAGGTCCCGGCGTCCATCGACACCCGGACCCAGGTGGCGTGCCGGGCGAGCACACGCAGGTGCCGGTCGATCTTGGTGCCGTTGGTGACCAGTCCGATCGCCACCCCGGCTGCGGCCAGCACCTCGATCACCCGCGAGGTGCCCGGGTGGGCGAGCGGCTCGCCGCCCCCGATCAGCACCACCGCTCGGACGCCGGCGCCGGCCAGTTCGCCGGCCAGCGATTCCAGGCGCCCGGCGGTGAAGCGGCCCTGGTTGAGGACTCGGCCACTGATGCACTCCGGGCAGCCGAGATCGCAGAAGGTGGTGGGATCCAGGTCCACCACCAGTGGCCGGGGCAGCAGTTCGCCGCGCGCCAAAGCCTCGAGGTCCCCACGCATGGAGCGCTGCTTCAGCTTCCGGGACAGATCGAGCCGGTCATGGGGCACTGGCGCTTTCGAGGGGTCGAGCAGGCCCGCCACGATCCCCCGGTAACTGTCGATCAGTCGGGGGTCAGCGGGGTCGTCCAGTGCGGCCCAGCCGCCCTCGTACACCTCGAGCCGGGCCAGGTCCGCCCGCCCCACGGCGGCGGCGAAGACGTGCCGCTCCTCCCACTCCGCAGTCAGCTCCCGCTTGGCCACGTCACGCTGGACGAGCGACAGGTCCTCGGGCTGCAGGAACAGGTTGGTCTCTTCCTGGACCAGCTCCCGCCAGGCGGCCATGCGCGGCTCCTCCACACCCTCGATGGAGCCACCGAAGGGGCCGACCCTGCCCGGGTTGTCGATCCCCGGCAATTGGTCGCGCAGCTGGCCGACGACCTGGGGGCGCTCGCCCCGGACCACCAGGAACACCCCCGCGTAGCCATGCCGGGCACTGACCTCACGTTGCGCGGGAGCCATGTTTCTGCAGGTCTCCTCTCGGCCGCTCAGGTCGTCGCAGATCTCAGCTATCCATCTATTCGCTATAAAGCGTGGTCAACCCTGGAAAACGTGAAGCGCGTGAATCCTACCCGACGGTGCTCGCGCGAAACGGCCGAATCAGTTGACGGCGCAATGGGGTGCAGCACCACCCGGCCCCTCGCGGGCTTGGGGAATGAAGCGGACCCTCCGGCACTCCTCGACCGCCTGATGCACTGCGCCCTCCACCTGACGACCTACCGCAGCGGCGTCGGCCATGGTCAACGCCGGGTCGACCAGTCCCTCGACGTCAATATGCAGGGTCCGCCCCATCCAGCGGGCAGCAACCCGAGCTTCACCCACGCCGCCTACACTCTCGGCCGCTACCTTCGCGTCCTGGACCAGCTCGGGATCAACACCGTCCATGAGATGGTTCACGAGTTCACGGGTGACCTCGTAGCCGACGTGGATGATGAACAGCGTCACGGCGAATCCGGCGACCGGGTCCCCCAGGCGGTAGCCGAAAGCCACGGCAACCAGACCTACGAGGGCTCCGAGCGACGAGACGGCGTCAAGCCAGGAGTGGCGGGCGTCCGCCTGCAGGGTTGCCGACTGGATCCGTTTGCCGACACCTGCCTTGTAGCGAGCCACCACTTGATTGCCGACGATGCCGATGCCGGCCCCGACCATCCCGATGCCAACGTGGGACGTTGTCCCGCGGATGACGAACTTGTGGTAGCTCTCGACCCCGGCGAAGACGGCGCTGACCCAGATCACCAGGGCGACCCCGAGCCCGGCGATGTCCTCTGCCCGCTCGTACCCGTACGGGTAGCGGGTGGTGGGGGGCTTCTTCGAGATGGCAAAGCCGAGGAATACCACGGCGCTGGTGGACACGTCCGACAGGTTGTGCAGGGAATCGCCCAGAAGGCCGACGGAGCGGGTGATCAGTGCGAGGGCCAGCTCGATGACCCCGGTGAGGAACAACCCGATGGCGGACACTCCTACGGCGCGGTTGGCTGCGCGGCGGTGCTCCGCCTCGTCGTGGCCGGAGGCGGGGGTCCGTGCCGGTGCCGATGCGTCCCGGCCGGCACGAGACGCCGGAGCGGGATCGGACGGTGACTGCATACCTGAGCAGGCTATCAGATAAGATCCAGACATCATGACAGTACCCATCGACCAGGCAGCAGTGACCGAGGCGCAGGCCGCTATGCCCGACGTCGACGTCCTCGCCATCGTCGTCGGCGTCTTTCGCACGCTCGGTGATCCGACGAGGGCAAAGATCCTCTATGCGCTGCTGAGCGGGCCGCTGTGCGTGCGGGATCTGGCCGTGGCGGTCGGCGTGACGGAGTCCGCGATGTCGCATCAGCTGCGCTTTCTCAAGGATCGGCGGCTCGTAAAGGCTGTCCGCCGCGACAGTCATCAGATCGAGTACCGGCTCGACGACCACCACGTGGCTGCCCTCTTCCATGAAGCCGAGTACCACGCCGACCACGTCCTGCACGGACGTCCCGACCATCCCTACGAGCGGAGCTCCCACGACTCGCGGCGGCCAGTCAGGTGACCGGGTCTCGGCTGACCGGACCCTGCCGGAGCCGAGCGACATCTCGCTGGCGCTTGAGAGGTTCAGTCGCTGCCTGGTCGTGCGAAGGGGCCGCTGGCCGGGGTCATCGAGTTGGCACCGCTCCCGGTGGGCTCCCGACCGGCCAGCGCGTCGCGCAGTTGCCGGTACTGGATCGCATCGATCTCTCCGCGGGCCAGCCGCTGGTCGAGGATCCTGCGGGCCTCGTTGTCGCCTCCTGGCTGGCCGCGCCAATGGGCCACCCCGGTCACCAGTGCGTAGATGGCCCAGACGAACAGGGCCCAGAGCGCGATCATCGCCACCCACATCAAGGCGGCCTCCCAGAACACCAGATGGCTGCCGTACCAGAACATCATCTTGACCACCTCCCCGGCCCGGACTGATCCCGGGCTTCTGGGGCAAGTGTCCTTTCTCTGGTACCCCTGGGGGTAGGGCCATCGGCACCCTCTCCGGACTGCCGATCGGACCGTGGGGCTTCATCCATGTGCCCGGATCAGGGATCGTCGAGTCCACTCTTTTGCCGGGGGGATGGCCCACTTTGGTGGGGTCCCTACGTCAGGGGCTTCGCTCAAGGATCCTGTAGGCAGCCGTGGCCCCCTTGATGTCACGAACAGGGGTGGACGGATCCAGCGGGAGATCCGGCGGTCGATCGAGCAAATCCCTGAGGCTGAGGATGCTGACCGCCCTGCCCCCCTCGACGATCACGAGGTAGTCGATGCCCTCCGTCTCCAAGAGCCGGATCGCCTCCCCGATGCTCGTTGAGGGGTTGCAGTCCAGGACAAGGGGCACGTTGGTCATGAAGGTACCTCGCCCGCTCGTGCTCGATGCAGTGGGATTCCGGGTGCGGACCGTTCGCGGCTGGGGGCCCGCGACCCGTTCACCGGTGGCGCTCACGGTTCCCCCCCTGCCCAGACCGCCGGCCCGGACGTCCGGCCGGACTCTGGAGGAACTGACCTGGCCAAACAACTCCGAGTCGCGCTCGCCCGGCCGCAGTTGCGGCTCCCGGTCTCGCCAGCGAGCGGACGATGACTGTCACCGAACCGGGATCGATCCGAAAGCCGGCACGGAGCTCGGCCGGCGACGCTGGGACGAGTCGGGTCGGAGCCGGACGATGAGGCCCGAGCCAGCGCGTGCCGCCGGCTGGGGGCCGCTCCTCCCCAATACCGCTCATCGTCCTGAGGATCGTTGGCCATGGCCCGAGGCTCCACTCGTCGGCGCTGATTCAAGTGTCGTTGAGCGCCGGGAGATCCAACAGGGCCAAGGGACCTGCCGGGTTAGGGTCCATCTGCACCCACCGGCCCGGGCCCGGCAGTTGGGCCGGGGAGGGAGGGCGCCATCCGGCTGCTCGCGGAGGAGGCAGCCGCCAGCGCGCGGCGATGAGGACGTCGTCCATCCAGGTAAAGGGAAGGTGCCAACTGGCGTCCCCTCACCACCGATCGGCACCGGCGGCGCCGAGTACCCGGATCTCGCTGAGCTCGAGCAGGTCGATGTCCATCAGCGTGGCAGGACCGACGGGGTGGCGAGGAGCGAATTCGGCTCCTCCCGGGACGACCCGTCACTGGCGATCGCGATGACGCCTGGCAGGCAAAACGCCGTGATCTTCATCGCTTCCGCCGATCGTGGGCAGGGCGGGTCGGCCGAGCTGCCGGCGGGTGCGCCAGAACCAGATCTGGCAGGGGATGAGCGCCGCGGGAACCACCGTGGTCGTCGGTGTAACGTAAGCCGTTCCGGGGCGACGACGGTATCGGCCCGGCGGTCATCGACGTCCTGCGCCGTCGGCGCCCGAGCCCGGAGGTGCGCCTCGTCAGGGCGGGGGTCGAGCAGGTCGTGGCGCTCCATCACAGCTTCGGGAACCGACGAGTGGAGACTATCCGACCGAGCCGGCCCGGACCGCCCCGCATGGGTGGGCGGCCGGAGCACCTGGCAGCCGCTGTAAGCGAGGGCAGGAGCGGCCATGACGCCGGACGCTGACCCCCGTCCCCCTTCGACGGTTCCCCTCACGCCGGAGGACTACCGGCTTCGCCTGTCGCGCGGGGAGGACGTCGTCGACCCCGAGACCTGGGCCGGCTCGTTGCCGGCGGCCCACGGCATCGCCCCCCGTATCCGGCTGGGGCGCGGCAGGTGGTTCAACCTGCTGTGGCTGCTGCCGCTCGGCCTGGTGGGGCTGTTGGTGGCCGTGGCGGTGGCCCAGGGCCTCCGTGACATTCCGGCCGTCCAGCGGTTCGTCGCCCGCTACCCCGGGGTGGTCGCCTCGCCGGGCGTGCATCCCGGGTTTCCGTGGTGGCTGGAGGCGCAGCACTTCCTGAACGCGTTGCTCATGGTCTTCATCGTCCGCGCCGGCATCCAGATCCTGGCCGACCACCCCCGCCTGTACTGGACCCGCCATTCGACGCCCGGCAGGGAGTGGTTCCGCTTCCAGAACCAGGTGCCCCCGGACCCGCTCTGGACCGCAAAGCAGGACTCGGTCAGCCTGCCCGGGCAGCTCGGCCTGCCGGGGATCCGGCACTCGATCGGCCTGGCGCGCTGGTGGCACCTGGGCTCGGACATCACCGCCGCGCGGCTTGTACGACTTCCAGTAGCCTCGGTTGGTGAAGCCGTCCCAGGTGACATCTTCCTCGTGACACGGATGCATCTCAAGCTGGGTGATCGCGTAGCGCCAGAGCCGCCGCGCGGAGTCGCGGGTGACGTTCTGGAC
>DAIQBQ010000213.1:0-5801 GCA_036781065.1 Actinomycetota bacterium | reverse complement strand
GAACCCGCTCGGCGGTTCTGGCTTCGGCCGCCAGCTCCCGGTGGCGGATGGCGAAGGCCGCCCCAGCCACAAACTCCGCGACAGCCCCATCCCCGGACCCGCCGAGCCGGCGGAGCTGGTCTGCCGCGCGGCGCACCCCGGCCGGCCAGGCGCAGGCGAGGGCCTCGAGGCTGGCGACATCGCTCAGCTCGTCGGCCAGCCCCCTCGCCGCGTGCACCCCCCGCTGGTAGGCATCGGGGTCGGACAGGACAACCGGGTACAGCCGCCGCTCAGCCTCGCTCCAGCGGCGGACCAGCTCGTCGAGGTCCTCTGCCATCCGCCGCGGCTACACGTTCCAGGTGTTCAGTACCAGCGCGCCAGCCCGCCAGGCGGTGATGGCGGCGTCGAGGACGTCGCGCGGGTTGATCGGCTTGACGCCCTCCATCATGTCGACCTCGCGCATGCCGTAGAGCGCGGCGGCCGAGAACCGGCAGGCGTAGACCTTGCCCCCCTCGTCCATGAAGGTCTTGAGCTGCTTGTTGTAGGTCAGGTTGCCAGGGAACGCCTCGTCGCCCACGTGAGGGTAGCCCCGGGTGCGGGAGGCGATCAGCGAGCCCGGGCCGAACAGGACGACATGGGTGTCGAAACCCTTCCGCCGGATCCGGGTCGCGGTCAGCAGGTTGACCAGCGAAGCCGAGCTTTCGAAGGGCACACAGTGAAAGAAGACGAAGGCCTGCTCGCCAGGGTTGGCCTGGTGGTCGGGGAACACCTTGTCCTCGTAGTCAACGATGGCGTCGCCGGGGTTCGCCGGTTGTCCGACTATCTCTGCCATAACCGCTCCTTTTCTGTCGCTTACCTGTCTTTCCTGACCATCGTGGATCCTGCTTTGACGTGCCGGCGGCTCGGCGGCCCCCGCCCCCCTCCAGGCCTGCCGCTAGCCGGGTGGACCTCGCCCCTTCCAGGACGGCCGGTAGCTCCACTGCCGGCGGTGGCTGCCGGGCATCAGCTGCATCATCGAGCGGCGCCAGGTCCAGGGCACCCGGTGGTAGATGGGCACGAAAACCTTGCGCCAGAACAGTGCCTCCAGCCCACCCCCGGTCGGGCGGGGGGCGGAGCCGAGGTACCTGCGGGCCATCTCCAGCTCGGCTTCCTCCAGCAGATAGCGCTGGGAATTGACCCGCAGCCACTCGGAGAAGGCCACCGCCCGTGCCCGGCTAGCTCGGTGCCTCGCCCTGTGCCAGCCGGGCGATGCCGTTCTGGGCGGCCAGAGCGATGGGCTCGTTCAATGCCCCGATCGGGGGCGAGTAGACATTCTCCATCGTCGCCAGGTCGCGGAGGGTGATCCCCTTCTTGGCCGCCATCGCCAAGAAGTCCGCCCGCTCTTTGATCCCCTCGCCGCCGACCAGCTGGGCGCCGATGATCGCCAGGCTGGCCGGCTCGGCCAGCAGCTTGACCTGGACCTTGTGCATCCCGGGGTAGTAGCGGGCCCGGGAGATGCCGGTGGCGGTCCCGAGCCGGTAGGGCATGCCCAGCGCCCTCGCCGTCGTCTCGCCGAAGGACACCCCGCCCACCATCCACTTGCCGGCGACCATGCCCCAGGGGACGAAGACCGGGTCGTAGCTCCGGGACCCGTTGGCGGCATTGGTCCCGGCGACCTTGCCCTGGGCATAGGCGTGGGAGCCGGACAGCCCCTGCAGCGGCAGCATCGTCATCCCCTGCGGGATCTCGCAGCAGTCCCCGGCGGCAAACACGCCGGGAGCGGAGGTGGCCATGTGCTCGTCGACGACGATGCCGCCGGTCGAACCGATCTCCAACCCGGCGGCCCGGGCCAGCGCATTGTTCGGCTGCTTGTGGGTGCAGACGACAACGATGTCGGCGGCTATCTCCCCCGATGAGGTGCGCACCCCGCGCACAGTCGTGCCGCCCAGGAAGGCTTCGACCTTGGTGTTGAAGTGCAGGTGGACCCCCATCTCGACCCAGGAGTCCTGGACCGGCGCCATGATGTCCGGGTCGGCGACCTCGGAAAGCGCCCACGGATGCGGGTCGACCAGGTGGGTGTCCAGGCCGCGGTGCGCCAACGCCGTCGTCATCTCCAGGCCGAGCGGCGAGGCCTCCACCACCACCGCGGTCTTGGCCTGGTCAAGGATCGGGTCCCACTCCATCGCCCGGCGGATGTTCTTGACGTAGTGCAGCCCCTCGAGGTCCGAACCCGGGACGCCGGGGTCGGCGTAGCTGAAGCCGGTGGCGACGACGAGCCGGTCGTAGCCCACCCGCTCGCCGCTGGCGAGGACCACGACGTGCCCGGCGATGTCCAGCGAGGCGACCGCGGTCTGGTAGTGCACGTCGAGCCCGGCCTGCTGGTAGAACTCCTTGCCCTGCAGGATCAGGTTCTGGAAGCTCTCGATCTCGCGCCCGTGCACGTAGGGGATGCCGCACGGGCTGTAGCCGACGTCCTCGAACTCGGTGAACACCTGGATCTGGGCGTCCGGCGCGGCCTGCTTGGCGGCGCCGGCGGCACCGATGCCGGCCGCACCGCCCCCTACGACGACGATCCGCAGAGCCGTGGCCGGGCTCCTCTCGGGGTGGTTAGCTCACCAGGAATTTACTATGATGAAAATTCCATCTACTGCGTTGTACTCTACTAGCGGCGACGCCGCCAGTTCAAGGGGGGTTCCTCATCCAGGACGTCATCGCCTCGATCGGCCCCAAAGTGCGCCAACTCCGGCGCCAGAAGAACCTCTCCCTCCAGCAACTCGCCGAGCGTTCCGGGCTGTCCGCCGCCGCCATCCACAAGATCGAGCGAAACGGCATGGTGCCCACCATCACCACGCTGATGAAGATCGCCACCGCCCTCAACCGGTCGGTCGCCTACTTCGTCGACGAAGAGCCCGCCGAGCCGGCCGTGCTGGTCCGCTCCGACGAGCGCAAGCCGGTGTTCACCTCAAAGGAGCACCTGGAGCTGGCGGGGATCAGCGGCCCGTACGGCCACTTCTTCATGGCCGGCGCGGTCGCCACGGTGGACCCTGGGGCCGACAGCGGGCCGAACCCGATGGAGCACCCGGGCGAGGAGTTGGTCCTCGTGCTGGACGGCGCCCTCGGCTTCGAAGTCGCCGGGGAGGAGTACACGCTCCGGCGCGGCGACGCGTTGCACTTCCGGACCGACCGCCCGCACCGCTGGTGGAACCCGTCCACCCGCCCCGCCCGGGCAGTGTGGATGGCGCTGCGCTCGACATGACGCCCCGGCCGAGGTGAGCCTGACGGACCCGTCGCTGGTGGTCGTCGCGGTGGGCGGCAACGCCCTCACCCGTGAGGGCGAGCGCGGCACCTACACCGAGCAGTGGCACAACGCCAACCGGATCGCCCTGTCGATCTGGCGGCTGACCCGCTCCGGGCGCCGGGTGATCCTCGTTCATGGCAATGGTCCCCAGGTCGGCAGCCTGTCGATCCAGCAGGAGGAGGGCATCGAGTTCGTGCCGCCCCAGCCGCTCTCCGAGTTGGTCGCCATGACCCAGGGCGCCCTGGGCGGACTCCTCTCGCTCGCCCTGTACAACGCCTCAGGCGGTGCGTTGCAGGCGGCCTCCGTCGTGACCCACGTGGAGGTCGACCCCGCCGACCCGGCCTTCCAGCGGCCCTCCAAGCCGATCGGCCCGTTCTTCACCGCCGATGAGGCCAACCGGCTCCGGGCCGAGCGGGGCTGGCACATGCGGGAGGACTCCGGGCGGGGCTTCCGGCGCATCGTTGCCTCCCCGGACCCGAAGCGGATCCTGGAGGCGGAGTCGGTCCGGGCACTGGTCGGCAGCGGGGTGGTCGTCCTGGCGGGCGGCGGCGGCGGCGTGCCGGTCGTGCGCCGCGGCAAGCGGCTGCGGGCGGTGGACGCCGTGGTCGACAAGGACTTCACCGCCGCCCGCCTGGCCGCTTCGGTCGATGCCGACGACCTGGTGTTCCTGACCGGCGTGCCCCAGGTCTACCTGGACTTCGGCACACCGAGGCAGCGGGCCGCCCTGGAGCTCACCGCCGCCGAGGCCCAGGCCCAGCTCGACCGCGGCCAGTTCGGCGAGGGCAGCATGGCCCCGAAGGTCCGAGCGGCGCTGCGCTTCGTCGACAGCGGCGGGCCGGCCGGGGGGCCGGCCGGGGGGCCGGCTACCCGGCGCTCGTACATCACCTCGGCCCGCTGGATGCACGCGGCCATGGCCGGCTCGCACGGCACGCGGATCGTGGCCGGTGAGGCGGGTTGGGAGTCCGCCTCGAGCGGAGCCGGGAGCAGAGCGGGGAGCGGGGCCGGAGCCGGAGGCGGAGTGGATGCACAGGCGGCACCGAGCCGGGCGGTCCCGGGCCGGGCGGTCCCGGGCCGGGCGGTCCAGTGAGCGAAGCCCGCTCCCGCCGTTACCCGGACACCTACGTCGACTCCGTCCTGCTGATGGGGGCCACCCGGGCGATGGGGGCGGCGACTGGCGCCGAGTGGGCCGCCGCGGTCATGGGGACCCCCGCCAACAGGGAAGACCTGACCGCCGCCGGCTTCGACGTCGGAGCGGCCCGGGCCAACGACGTCATCCTGGCGGTCCGCGCCGCCACCCCGGAGCAGGCCGACGCCGCGCTGGATGCCGGCCACGCAGCGCTCAGCGCCGCCGGGGCCGGTGCCGGGGCCGGTGCCGGGGCCGGGGGCGGCGGCCAGGGCACCCCGGAGCAGGCGCGGCCGGCCGACCTGGAGGCTGCCCTCGCCGCGCTGGGTGCGGCCAACGTCGCCATCGTGTCCGTGCCCGGCCCGTTCGCTGCCCTCGAAGCGCACAAGGCGCTGTCGGCCGGGCTCCACGTGCTGCTGTTCAGCGACAACGTCCCGCTCGCCGACGAGGTTGAGCTCAAGACCCGGGCGGCCGGCCTGGGCCTGCTGGTCATGGGGCCGGGTGCCGGGACGGCGATGCTCGGCGGGACCGGCCTGGGGTTCGCCAACGTGGTCCGGCCGGGGCGGGTCGGGGTCGTCGCCGCGGCGGGGACCGGCGCCCAGGAGGTGATGTGCCTGCTCGATCGCTGGGGTGAGGGGGTGCGCCAGGCGATCGGCGTCGGCGGCCGGGACCTGTCCGCTGCGGTCGCTGGCCGGATGGCGCGGGCCGGCCTCCGGGCGCTCGCCGCCGACCCGGGGGCCGAGGCGGTGCTGCTGGTCTCCAAGCCCCCCTCGCCGGCGATTGCCGCCGACCTGCTCGCCACCCCGGTCGGCAAGCCGCTCGTGGCGGCACTGATCGGCCTCAGCGAGCCGGTGGAAACCCCGGCGGGGGTCACCCTGGAGACGACGCTCGAGCAGGCGGTCGTGCGGACCATCGAGCTGCTCGGGTCTCCGCCCCCGGACCCGGCCGCTGGGCTGGGCGAGACGGCCTCATCGGCCATCGCCGGGCTCGCCCCCGGCCGGAAGGCGGTGCTCGGCCTGTTCTCCGGCGGCACGCTCTGCTACGAGTCGATGGCGGTGATGGCCCCGCACCTTGGCCCGATCTACTCCAACACCCCGCTGCGGGACGGTTGGGGCCTTCCCGGCCCGCCCGGGGCGCACGTGTGCCTCGATCTCGGCGAGGAGGAGTTCACCCGCGGCCGGCCCCACCCCATGCTCGATCCGGCCGCCCGGGCGGAGCGCATCGCCGCCGTGCCGGACGACCCGGCGGTGGCGGTTGTGCTGCTCGATGTCGTCCTGGGCTACGGCAGCCACCCTGACCCGGCCTCCGTGCTGGCCCCCGCCTGCGCCGCCGCCACCGGCCCCGGAGGGCCGGCCGTGGTGGCCTACGTGCTGGGCACCGAGGCCGATCCGCAGCCGCGTTCGGCGCAGGAGGCGCAGCTCG
>DAIQBQ010000212.1:0-5825 GCA_036781065.1 Actinomycetota bacterium | reverse complement strand
ACGTGACGCCGCTGGCGGCGGTGTCCCTGGCCCTGTTCGGGCACTGCACGCCGCGGGTGCACAGGCCGTCCTCTGACCTGATGTTTTTCTTCGGCTGACGGAAGGTGGTGTGCGGTGGGGGCGTGGTCCCGGTTCCGGTCGTGGCTGCGGCCCGCCGAGGTGCAGCGGTCGGCGCAGAACCTGACACTGGACGAGTTCCAGCGGATGTTGGGCGAGGCCGCGGATCTGGGCATCTCGCAGACCGCGTCGTCATGGGGTCGCGAAGAGCACCTGCCCAGCGAGTTTGAGTCGGTGGTGCAGAACGCGTACAAGCGCTCCGGTGTGGTGTTCGCTTGCGAGCTGGCCCGCACGATGGTGTTCGGGCAGACCCGCTTCGCCTACCAGCGTTTTCGCCGTGGCCGCCCTGACGAGTACTTCCGCACCACGGATCTGGCTGGGCTGGAGCGGCCCCGCCGGGGTGAGACGACGCGGTCGCTGCTGGTGCGGATGCTGCTCGACGCCGACCTGTCCGGAACGGGGATCGTGGCCCGACGGCCGTCGGGGCTGCGCAGGGTGCGGCCCGACTGGTGCACGCTCATCGTCGGCTCACCGAACGATCCGATGGTGGTCGGTGATGACCTGGACGCCGAGCTGATCGGCGTGATGTACGAGCCGCCGAACGCCCGGCACGAGTTGCTGATGGCCGAGGACGTGGCGATCTTCGCCCCAATCCCGGATCCGGTGGGCTGGTTCCGGGGCGTGCCGTGGATTACCCCGATTCTGCGGGAGATGCAGTCGGACTTGGCGGCGACGGACCACAAGCTGGCGTTCTTCCGCAACGGCGCCACGCCCAACATGGTGATCTCGTTCGAGCCGACCATGTCGATGTCGCGGGTGCAGGAGTTCAAGGAGAAGCTCGACGCGCAGCATCAGGGCGCCCGCAACGCGTACAAGACGCTCTACCTGCTGGGGGCGAAGGCCACTCCGGTCGGCTCGGATTTCAAGGTGATGGACTTCAAGCAGATCTCCGGCCTGTCGGAGACGCGCATCGCCGCTGCGGCAGGTGTCCACCCGGTGATCCTGGGCCTGTCGGAAGGTATGCAGGGCTCGTCGCTGAATGCCGGCAACTACGGGCAGGTGCGGCGCCGGTTCGCGGACATGACCATCGCTCCGCTGTGGGAGGAGGCCGCGGCAACGCTGGAGCACCTCTTTCCGCCGCCGGATGACTCGTCGCGGCTGTGGTACGACGCCCGGGACGTGCCGTTCCTGCGGGAGGACCGCGCTGATGTGGCGAAGATCCAGCAGTCGCAGTCGCAGGCCATTCGCCAGCTGACCGACGCTGGCTACACCCCTGACTCGGTGGTTGCGGCGATCGACGGCGAGGACATGACGCTGCTGGCCCACTCGGGTCTCTACTCGGTGCAGTTGCAGAAGCCGCAGCCGGGCCAGCCGGCGACCAACACGCCGGCTATCGAGGAACCCGCGGAGGGCGAGGCGGTATGAATACCTATCTGCGCACGTGGGCGCTGGACGACATCAGCATCCAGCGGTCCGGTGACGGCCGCACGGTTGAGGCGTACGCGGCGATCTTCGGTAGCCCGTATGAGGTCCGCGACCAGTACGGCCACTACATGGAGGTTATCGACCGGGCTGCGTTCAACCGGACGTTGAACAACGGTGGCCCTCGGGCGGTCTGTCTGTTCAACCACGGGCTGACGGTCCTCGGTACGCCGTCGGATGCGTACAGCGTGCCGATCGGCACCCCGCTGGAGATCCGCGCGGACGGCAAGGGTCTGTTCACGGTGACCCGGTACAACGCCGGCCCGGACGCCGACCGGATCCTTGAGGCGATCCGCAACGGGGCCATCCGGGCGCAGTCGTTTCGGGGCCGCGTCTACCGCAGCACCCCCGACCGGGTGCCGATCGCCCGCGCGGGCGAGGCCCTGCCCACCGTGACGCGGCTGGAGCTGGGGCTGACGGACTACGGCCCCACCCCGGTGCCGGTGAACGCGGGTGCCGAGATCCTCGCCGTGCGGTCGCTGACCGCACTGGCCACAGACCTGGCCGGACTGTCCGTTGACGAGCGGGCACAGCTGGCCGAAATGATCGCGTCCACCACTCCCGACAGGGACTCGGAGACGCCAACCGCCACCCCCGACGGTTCGGGGCCCGGCGCCGAGGACCCGCCCGCGCACGCGGCGCACTCCGGTCGGCAGTCCGATATCGCCGCGAAGATCAAGCGCGGCATGTTCCTGAGGGGAATGTGACATGAACAGGCTGGAGGAGATCCGCCGGCGGCAGGAGGCGATCCGGGCTCGGCTCGCCGAGATCGAGGCGATGCCGGAGCCGGACGGCGACGAGGCGGTCCGGTCGCAGGCCATCGCCGACCGCACCGCGGAGACCGACGAACTGCTGACCGAGTGGGACGGCCTCGAGGAGGAGGCGACGCCGCTCGTCGCCCGCGCGGCCCGTCTCAACGCGGTCCGCTCGACCGCGCTCAACCCGGGCAACCGGGAACAGGTCGGCCGGGGTGAGCCCCGCGCACCGCAGGTGGTGCGCCGCTCCGACTCGCCTTGCGGCGAGCGGTCGCTGGACGAGCTGTTCTGGGCCACCGACGAGTCGGTGGTCGCGGGCAGTCTCGACAAGGCCGGCGTGTTTCGCGCCAACACCTACGGCGCCCGCAACCCGGTCGAGCAGGTGATCATCCGCTCCGAGTCCGGTGTGACGATGCAGGCTCCGCGGCTGGTCGAGTTCCAGCCGCAGCACCACGGCCTGGTCCGCTCGTTCCAGCAGACCGTCGCCGACATGGTGCTGTTCGGTCTGCTCGTCGACAAGCGAGCGAAGAGCAGCAGCGACGGCTTCGAGGTGGCCCGGTCGCACCGGCTGTTCCGCGACCGGTGGACCACCCTGATGCGGGCCATGGACGTCGACACGTCCGGCGAGGGCGGCAACTGGGTGCCGACCGGCATCGGCGCGAACCTCCACGAGAAGGTCCGCGCATCCGGGAAGATCGCCCCCCTGTTCTCGCGGATCGACCTGCCGACGAACCCGTGGAAGTGGCCGGTGGAGGGCGCCGACGCGACCGCCTACCGGGTGGCGGAGCCGACCGGCGACACCGAGTCGAAGATGACCGCCTCGACGCCGGGCACCGTCGCACCGACGTTCGACGCGGAGATCTTCGGCGCGCGGGCCCTGTTCTCGCGCTCGCTGGAGGCGGACAGCGCGCTGGCGATCCTGCCGTACGTGCGCCGCAAGCTGGTGCAGGCGTTCGTCGACGCCGAGGAGAAGACGGTGCTCGACGGCGACTCCGACGGCACCCACCAGGACTCGGACGTCGGCTCGTCGACCACCGACGCCCGCACCGCGTGGGACGGCCTGCGCAAGCGGGCGCTGGCCAACGCGGGGCAGGCGCTGACGGCGATCAGCTCGGCGAACATCGCCACCCTGCGCAAGAGCATGGGCAAGTGGGGCCTGAACCCCGCCGACCTGGCGCTGATCGTCGGCGTGAGCAACTACCACACGCTGATCAGCGACACGAACCTGATCACCGTCGACAAGATGGGCCCGCAGGCGACCATCCTCAACGGCCAGATCGGCTCGGTGTACGGGGTGCCGGTCATCGCCTCCGAGCACGTCCGGGAGAACCTGAACGCCTCCGGCGTCCACGACGGCATCACCACCACGAAGACCTACTTCATGCTGGTGAACCGCAACGAGTGGGCGTTCGGGCAGCGGATGGCCCTGGACGTCGAGGTCGACGACTCGATCTACCGCGAAACGTTCCAGCGGGTGCTGGTCGGCTTCATGCGCGAGGACTTCCAGAACATCGGGGACGCCTCGGGCAACGACGACACCGCGATCGGCTACAACACCACCCCGTGACGGGTAGAAGCCTGCGGCGCCCTTGCTCGGCGAGGGCGCCGCAGGCCAGCGCGGCACGAGAGGGGTCCGTCGTGGGCGTCGCCGCACTCGTCGCCCGCCTCAGCTACAAGCCTGGCTGGAAGTTCAAGCTCGGCGGACCCGGCGGGCGCTACCTGTGCGTGTTCGCCACCACCCCGGACTCGAACGATGTGACGCGGCAGCGCACCACCCAGCACATGTTCGAGGTTCCCGGCCTGGCGGACGACCACGCCGCGGCCCTCTGGATCTTCGACTGCCTGCTGCTGGTCGAGCTGCACGAGGCCGGCGAGTTCTTCACCGTCGCCGGTCATCGCCCCTTCTACCCCCACCACCAAGACGAGGGCTCGCCGTACGAGCTCGTCGACCGCTGGGAGGACATCTCATGGCGCTAAGGAAGCCGGCCGTCGGCCTGCGTCGCATCCACCACAACGCGAACAGCCCGAAGCGGGTGGAGGTTATCGTGCCGGCCGGCGCCGAGATGGAGGTGCCCGCCGAGGTCGCCGAGCAGCTCACGGCCGCGGATTCGCACTTCCAGCCCGTGACGGAGCCGACCGAGGGCAAGCCGAGGACCGCGGCGAAGAAGACCACCAGTCGGGGGTCGTAGTCGTGGCGCTCGGTGACTCGTACGCGCTCCTGGCCGACCTGAAGACCCGGCTCGACATCGCCGACACCACCGACGATGCCCGCCTCACGGAGGCGCTGTCGGCGGCCTCGCGGGAGATCGAGACGTGGTGTGACCGCCAGTTCAACAAGGCCACCGTGGCGTCGGCGCGGGTGTTCCGGCCGTTGACGGCGTACACGGTGCTGGTCGACGACTTCCACACCACGGACGACCTGGCGGTGGCTTCCGACGCGGCCGACGACGGCACGTACGGCACGGCCTGGACGGCGGCGGACTACGAGCTGGAGCCGCTCAACGGGATGGTGTCGGGCCAGTCGGGCTGGCCTTACTACCGGGTGCGGGCGGTCGGCTCGTACACCTTCCCGACCTGCAACCGGCGGGCGGCCTCGGTGCGGGTGACTGCGCAGTGGGGGTGGGCTGCGGTGCCGGCGGCGGTGAAGGAAGCCTGCCTGGTGATCGCGTCTGAGCTGTTCAAGTTGGGTGACGCCCCGTTTGGTGTGGCCGGCTTCGGAGAGTTCGGGCCGGTCAGGGTGCGGATGAACAGCCGCGCGGAGTCGCTGCTGGCCCCGTACCGGCGGCATCCGGTGCTGGTGGCGTGACATGGCCACCACCATCGAGCAGATCATGACCGCGCTGGGGACGCGGCTGAACACGATCACGGACCTGCGCGGCCACGGGTTCGCGCCGGACAACCCGTCCCCGCCGTGCGCGTTCCCGCTGGTGCCGGACATTGCCTCGTACCGCGCGGCGATGGGGCGGGGCTCCTACGTGATCCCGTTCCAGGTGGCGGTGTTGACGGGCGCGCAGCTCGACCGGACCGGTCAGCAGCGGCTCGCCCGGTTCATCTCGCAGACCGGCGACTCGTCGATCCGGGCGGCGCTGGAGGACGGCGACAAGACGCTCGGCGGTCTCGTCAGTGATCTGGTGGTGGATTCCTTCACCAGTCAGGGCCTGGAAGAGGTCGGGCTCATCAACTACTACGGCGGGCTGTTCTCGGTCCGCGTGATCGCCTCGGGAGCGTGAGTCATGGCCGAGTTTGCGCTGGTGGACGCCACGACGTGGATCGGTGGCTACGACTTCACCGGCGACCTGAACCAGGTGTCGTTGCAGGTGTCCGCCGACGAGTTGGACGCGACCACCTTCGGCTCCGGCGGGTTCCGTAAGCGGGCCGCCGGCCTGCGGTCGGTGCAAGCCTCGCTGAACGGGTTCTGGTCGTCGGCGACGTCGGCGGCACCGGACCCGCAGGTGATGCCGGACCTGGGTGTGGCTGACCGGGTGGTGACGATGGCCCCGGACGACGCCGAGGGCAGCGTCGCCTACTTCT
>DAIQBQ010000211.1:0-5839 GCA_036781065.1 Actinomycetota bacterium | reverse complement strand
CCGGGTGGGAGCGGCGAGCCGTACCTGGGGATCGCCACCGTCAAGACCTCGGTAGAGGTGGGTGGCGTGGTTGAGGTCGGCCGGCCCGGTGGCGTGCGGGCGGTGGTCGGGGAGCTGCCCGGGGCAACCTCCGGGCCCCGCATGCCCAGCGCCAGGGAGCTCCGGGAAAGCCTGCGGCGATGACCAAGGCAATGGCGGAACCGGTCGCCCACCGGCCGGCACCCCCACCGGCGTCGCCCAAGCTCCGCCGCTTCGCCATCGGGTCGGCGGCGATGGCCGGCTGCCTGCTGCTCACCTACATCGGCCGGCTGTTCCTCGGAGCGATCCCGTACCCGCCGCAGATCATCCAGGACGTGCTGCGCACGGTGATGCCGGGCAAGCTCGACCAGGCCGCCATCCGGGGGCTCCAGCACTGGGCGCAGCGCCTGCTGTTCATCGGCGTCAACCTGGCCGTGATCGCCATCGGTGGGTACCTGGCAACGCTGTTCACTGCCGGCCAGACGCCCCGCCGCCGGGCGCGCAATGCGCTGATCGTCGCCGGGGCGCTGTTCGCCGTCTCCAGCGTCCTCGCCCTGACCGGCAACGAGGGGGCCTCCTGGCCGGCGTTCCTCATCTACGGTGTCGACGGCTTCCTGTTCGCCCGCTTCGCCTCCGGCACCCCGCTGTTCAGGGTCCTGGAGCCGGCCGTCCGCACCGGCGAGATGCCGCTCGACGCCATCCGCCGCTCCCGGCGCAGCTTCCTCGGCCGCAGTGCGGTCATCGGTGGCATCGCCGTGCTGTTCGGTGGGGCGCTGGTCAAGTCGCTGATGCGCAAGTCGCAGAAGGTGACGGTCGTCGCCGCCGACCACCCCTTCGTCCCGCCGCCCGCCGACCCGAACTTCCCCACGATCCCCGGCATGCTGCCCGAGATCACTGCCAACAGCGACTTCTACCAGGTCGACATCGACTCCTTCCTGCCGCCCCAGATCGATGTCTCCAGCTGGTCGCTCACCGTCGGCGGCCTGGTCACCAACCCCTACAGCGTCGATTTCACGTCATTGCAGAAGGACTTCACGACCTACGAGCTGGCCCATACCTTGTCGTGCATTTCGAACGAGGTCGGCGGGAACCTGGTGTCGACCGCGGTCTGGCGGGGCGCCCGGCTGCTCGATGTGCTGAACAAGGGCGGGTTGAAGCCGGGGGTGGCCGAGATCGTCTTCGCCGCCGCCGACGGTTACTCGGACTCGATCCCGATGAGCTGGATCAACGCCCAGCCGGAGAGCCTCATCGTCTTCGCCATGAACGGCGAGCCGCTACCCGCTGCCCATGGCTTCCCGTGCCGGGTGATCGTTCCCGGGCTGTACGGGATGAAGCAGCCCAAGTGGCTGACCAGCATCACCGCGGTCAACCACCACTACAACGGCTACTGGGAGGTCCGTGGCTGGGACCAGCAGGCGATCATGGTGACCCAGTCACAGATTGACGTCCCCCAGGCCGGGTCGAGTATTGCCCTGCCCTCCTACCTGGCCGGGATCGCCTGGGCCGGGGTGCGCGGGATCAGCCTGGTCGAGGTGTCCTACGACGGCGGGAACAGCTGGATGCAGACGATGCTGAAGCGCGAGCTGTCGCCCGTCGCCTGGCGGCTGTGGGCGGTGCCGGTGGCCTCGACGGGCGGGTCGTCGCGCCGGGTGCTGGTCCGGGCGACCGACGGGACCGGGGCGGTGCAGACCGGGGTCCAGCAGCAGCCGGAGCCCGATGCCGCCACCGGCTGGGACTTCGTGACCTTCCAGGTCTCCTAGCCTTAGCGAGCGATCCTCATACCCTTCCAGCTCTTTTTGTGTGCAAAAACTGACTATATATGACGGTTTTTACTCACAAAAGCGTAGCGAGGCCTAGCGGAGCTAGTTCGTTGCGGTGTCTCGAGCTCCGCCGGGTTGGGGGGCTCCGCCGGGCCAGGCCACGGTGCGCTCCAGCAATTGGCCCGGGTCGGGCTTGATCGGGCTCAGCGGGACCGGCTCGGGCGGTGACACGGTCTCGTTCTCCGGGAGGCCCTTGCCTCCCCGGCCGCGGCGCATCGGATCGTGGCAAACCTCTTCCCAGCTGTCCCGGGCGGCCCCGATTTTCTCGTTCGGCCACCCCTTCGACGCCAGGTCCCTCAGCAGGCGCTCGAGGTCGTCGCCGGCATCGACATATCCCTCACCCATGGTCTGCACCTTTCGTCGGCTGCCTTCGCGCAGTATAGCCCTCCACTGGACGGGGGTCCGGGGCTGCGCAGGGGCGGCGGTAGACTCGGGTTGTGGCCGGACCAGTTGATGTGGCAATCCTCGGCGGCGGCAACGCCGGCTACGCCTGCGCGCTGCGGGCGGCCCAGCTCGGCCTGAACGTCACGCTGATCGAGCGGGACAAGGTCGGCGGCACCTGCCTGCACCGGGGCTGCATCCCGACGAAGGCATTGCTGCACTCGGCCGAGGTGGTCGACCACATCCGCTCCGCCGGCGAGTTCGGCGTGCTGGCGGGGGAGCCCTCGATCGACTGGGGCAAGGTCCTGGGCTACCAGTCGTCGGTCGTCACCAAGCTGTACAAGGGCCTGCAGGGGCTGATCAAGTCCCGGAAGATCACAACCGTTGCCGGGTCGGGGGTGCTCATCGCCCCAGACGCGATCGACGTCGACGGCCAGGCGGTCCATGCCCGGTCGGTGGTGCTGGCGAGCGGCTCGTACGCCCGCTCGCTGCCCTCGGTCGCCATTGACGGCAAGGCGTTCATCACCTCCGACCACGCCTTGGTGCTGGAGGACATCCCGTCGTCGGTCGTGATCATCGGTGCCGGAGCGGTAGGGCTCGAGTTCGCCAGCCTGTACCGCTCGTTTGGCGCCCAGGTCACCGTCCTGGAGGCCCTTCCGCGGCTGGCTCCGGGCGAGGACGAGGAGGTCTCCGCCGAGCTCACCCGCCAGTTCAAAAAGCGCGGGATCAGCTGCTTGCCCGGGGTCCGGGTGACCGGGGCCGAGGCCGGTGCTTCCGGTGCCTCGATCACTTACGAGACCGCGGCCGGCAAGGCCCAGACCGTGACCGCCGACCGCTGCCTGGTCGCCACCGGCCGGGGGCCGATCTCCGAGGGGCTTGGCTACGAGGACCAGGGCGTCCGCCTGGAGCGCGGCTACGTCGTGGTCGACGAGTGGTGCCGCACCGGTGTGGACGGCGTCTGGGCCGTGGGCGACCTGATCACCCAGCCAAGTCTGGGCCTGCCTTACTCGCATCTCCAGCTTGCCCACGTTGCCTTCGCCGAGGGGATCCACGTCGCCGAGCAGATCGCCGGCCTCCCGGACCCCGCCCTGGTCGACTATCTCGGTGTGCCCCGGTGCACCTACACCAGCCCGGAGATGGCCTCGGTCGGCCTGACCGAGGCTCAGGCGAAGGCGGCGGGCTACGACGTCGAGGTCGCCAGGTTCCCGTGGGCGGCGTCCGGCAAGGCGGCAATCCTGGGCGAGACCGCCGGCTTCCTGAAGGCGGTGCGGCAGAAGGGTGGGAAGGTGCTGGGCATCCATATGATCGGGCCGCGGGTGACCGAACTGGTCGCCGAGGCACAGCTGATCGTGAACTGGGAGGCCTACCCGTCCGAGGTTGCCGCCCTGGTGCACCCGCACCCGACGCTGTCCGAGGCGATGGGCGAGACGATGCTGCACCTGGCAGGCAAGCAGCTGCACGGGGCCTAGTCCCGGGCGCTGTGGCCGCCCGCCCCGATCGGTCTTTCGAGGCTCCGGCGGGCCTGTTCACACTCCGCCCGGGCGAAACACCAGGCAACGTGGTCGTTCACCACACCCAGCGACTGCATCGTGGCATAGACCGTTGTCGGGCCCAGGAACCGAAAACCCCGGCCCCGGAGCGCCTTCGCCAGCGCCGCCGCCTCGGGTGTGACTGCGGGGATGTCGCCCGGCCCGGCCGGCCCAGCCCCGGACCCGGAAGGCTCGAACGACCACACCAGCCCGGCCAACGACTCGCCCGCCTCGGCCATAGCCACGGTGGCCCGGGCGTTGGCGATCGTCGCCTCGATCTTGGCCCGGTTCCGCACGATGCCGGCATCGGCCAGCAGCCGTTCGACGTCCGCCGGCCCGAACGCCGCCACCAGCGCAGGGTCGAACCCCGCAAAGGCCGCCCGGAACGCCGGGCGCTTGCGCAGGATCGTGAGCCACGACAGCCCGGACTGGAACGACTCGAGGCACAGCTTCTGGTAGATCCGGTCGGAATCGGTAACCGGCCGGCCCCATTCCTCGTCGTGATACGCGAGGTACTCGCGGGTGTCGCCCACCCAAGGGCATCGTGGGAGAGTGCTCACGGAGTTGTAGATTAAAGGGAGAAGCGCCCGCCACTTCCCCTGACACGGCGGCCCCGCCCAGAGGGCGCCCGCGGCCTGGAGGTCCTGCATGGCATACGACATCTTCCGCGACCAGCTTCCCGACCCGTACCCGGACGAGACCGCGGAGTGGCTGTCAGCGATCAACGACGTGCTGATCCACCAGGGCCAGGCCCGCGCCCGCTACCTGCTGCACCGCATCCTCCTGCTTGCCCGGGAGCGCCAGATCGGGCTGCCGGCCATGGTGCAGACCGACTACATCAACACGATCCCGCCCGAGCAGGAGCCCTACTTCCCCGGCGACGAGCGGCTGGAGACGGCGATCCGCCGGATCATCCGCTGGAACTCGGCGGTCATGGTGCTGCGCGCGAACAAGCTGCATGTCGGCCTCGGCGGTCACCTGGCGACCTACGCCTCGGCGGCCGGGCTGTACGAGGTCGGCTTCAACCACTTCTTCCGGGGCAAGGACCACGCCGGCGGCGGTGACCAGATCTTCTTCCAGGGCCACGCCGCCCCGGGCATCTACGCCCGGGCCTACCTCGAGGGCCGCATCTCCGAAAGTCAACTCGACCGCTTCCGGCGGGAGGCGCTGGAGCCCGGCGGACTGTCGTCGTACCCGCACCCCCGGCTGATGCCGAACTTCTGGGAGTTCCCGACGGTGTCGATGGGACTCACCGGCATCAATGCCATCTACCAGGCCCGGTTCAACCGCTACCTGCTCCACCGGGGGCTGAAGGACACCTCCGGCCAACGGGTGTGGGCATTCCTCGGCGACGGTGAGATGGATGAGCCGGAAAGCGTCGGCGCCCTTCACCTGGCCGCCCAGGAGGGGCTCGACAACCTGATCTTCGTCGTCAACTGCAACCTGCAGCGCCTCGACGGCCCGGTCCGGGGCAACGGCAAGATCATCCAGGAGTTGGAGTCGCTGTTCCGGGGCGCCGGCTGGCAGGTCATCAAGGTGATCTGGGGCCGGGAGTGGGACCCGCTGCTGGCCCGGGACTCCGAGGGCGCCCTGGTCAACAAGATGAACACCACCCTCGACGGCGAGTTCCAGAGCTACTCGGTCGAGGCCGGAAGCTACATCCGGGAGCACTTCTTCGGCCCGGACCCGCGGCTCAAGCGGATGGTCGACCACCTGACCGACGACGAGCTGTGGCGGCTGCGCCGGGGCGGCCACGACTACCGCAAGGTCTACTCGGCCTACAAGGTCGCCACCGAGGCCCGCGACGCCCCGGTCGTGATCTTGGCGAAGACGGTCAAGGGCTGGGCGCTCGGGCCGGAATTCGAGGCCCGCAACGCCACCCACCAGATCAAGAAGATGACCGAGGAGGAGCTGCGACGCTTCGCCGAGCGGCTGCAGCTGGAGATCCCGGACAAGAAGCTCTCCGGCGAGGAGCTGCCCTTCTACCACCCCGGCTCGGACTCCGACGAGGTCCAGTACCTCCGGGACCGGCGCAAGGCGCTTGGTGGATTCGTCCCGGAGCGGCGGGTACGCCCGGCCCCGATGACGCTG
>DAIQBQ010000210.1:0-5844 GCA_036781065.1 Actinomycetota bacterium | reverse complement strand
AGCTGAAGATCCCGCCGTCGGAGGCGACCAGCCGGTATCCACCGGTGACCGAGCCGGGAGCCGGCAGCCCGGTGGTCGGGGAGCCGGAGCGCTGCGGGTTCTGCTGGAACATCGGCCACGGGGCGGAGGCCGGGGTGGCGATGTTGTAGGCGTACAGGTGGCCCGGGGTCGCCGCCACCATCGCCCAGCCTCCCCCCAGCTGGCCGACGGCAACTGAGGCCTTATTCGAGTTGAGCGAGCCCGTGGCGTAGGAGCCGACCGGGGTCATGGTGTCGCTCAGGATCTCGCCGGAGATGGCCACTTGGGGGCCGGCGCCGAAGTCGGCGATCACTGGCGAGGCCTCGACCTCCTGGGGGGCGATCCAGGTCTGCCGGGCGTAGCCCTGCGAGCTGAGGAAGGCATCGACCGCCCCGCCCACCGGGTTGCCGCTGGCATAGTTCACCGAGCCGATGACGACGTCGAGCCTGCCGTCGCCATCGAGGTCGGCAAGAGCCGGGGTCGACAGGAACGTGTTGTAGGTGGTCGGCTTCGGCCATCCGGGCACCAGGGCGCCGGTGTCGGCGTAGAACGCCCAGACCTTCGAGGAGTCGGCGCACTGGTTGAAGTGGCGGCACCAGTAGGCCCCGGATCCGGTGACGACCACCATCCGGCCGGTGCCGGTCAGGTCGCCGATCGACGAGCCGCCCTCGAAGTTCTCGGTACTGGCGTCGTACTCCCAGCGCTCCACCAGGGTCCCGTTCTCGAACGCCAGCGACCGGTAGATGCCACCGTTGTGGTAGGGGGCGCCGCCTCCGGCACTGGAGTCGCCGCCGATGAAGATGTCCTCCCGGCCGGTGTGGTTGACGTCGTACAGCGCCGGGGCGGACCAGACGGTGTCGGCGTTGTTGTAGCTGGCGAGCTCGTTACAGTTCCGGTCGAGCACGTAGATGTAGTGGTCGAACGAGCCGAAGACGATCTGGTTCTGGCCGTTGCCGACGACGTCGCCGATCGCCGGGGCGTTGAACACCGCCGAGGTCCCGGCAACCGTCTGCGTGTGGAAGGTGCACCGGACCTGCCCGTTGGCGTTGATCACGGCTATCCCGCCCTGCTGGTTCGGGTAGTTCAGCGAGCCCATGCCGACAACGACCTCGTCCTGCCCGTTGCCGTCCAGGTCGCCCACCGCCGGGCTGGAGTCGATCGCCGTGCCGAGGCTGACCGGCCACCCGGACAGCGGGCTGCCGGTGGGACCGAAGGCGTAGACATCGCCGTCCTCGCTCCCCACGACGGCGTCATTGGTGCCGCTCCCGTCGATGTTGGCGATCACCGGGGAGGACCACTGGTCGATGCCGGAGCCGAGCGAAGCGTTCCAGGCGGGCGTGGGTGAGCTGAGCGCCGCCGCCGCGCCGAACGCCGTGCCGAAGGCGGCGAGGGTCGCCAGGACGGATCCGAGCGCGATCAGGCGGGCAAAGGATGAGGGCGTTTTCATCAGGACCTCCGTCTAATGTGATCGGCCGGGAAGACGGGAATGAGAAGGGCTCCAGCAGAACTCGGCAGCTTCGAGCGAAAATTCAGCTTCAGTCACTCAGGCTGCCGCACCGGGCTCGAATGCGCCTTCCCGGTCACGCTGGGTGTGGATCATGTCGACCTGCCTGGTCAGGAAGAAGGCCACGAGCCCGGCGAGGAGGACCGGCGGCAACACCCGCACACCGGCCATCTCCACGACGATCAGGCAGGAACCGAGCGGCGTCTTCGTTACCCCGACGTTGGCTGCCACCATCAACGACAGCATGGCGACGACCGGGGTCACGCCGGTGAAATGCGCCCCGGCTGCACCAAACGCCGCCCCCATGAAGAACAGCGGGATGATGAAGCCGCCCCGCCATCCGGACGACACGATGCACGACGAGGCAAGCAGCTTGGCGATCCCGGCGATGATCAGCGTCGTCACCAGCAGCCGCCCGTTGACGATCGACTGGATCTGGCTCTCGCCGAAGGTCAGGGCGTACGGGCTCAGCCAGGCGAGCCCGCCAAGGGCAAGCCCCCCGGCGATCGGCCGGACGGCGACGGGGAGCAGGCGGAAGCCTCGCCGGAACATCGCGCTCAGGTAGGTGAAGGAGAAGGCGATCACTGCCCCGACGATGCCCGCGCCGAGACCCACGACCATGTCGACTGGCGCCAGGTGGCGCACGTACGGGAAGCGCCAGATCGGCGAAAGCCCGAGCCTGGTGACGGTGGCGTAGACGCCGTAGCCGATCGTGGATCCGACCGCGGCGGGCAGCAGCGCCTCGTAGTACTCCAGGCCATCGCGGTGGAGGATCTCCAGGGCGAAGATCGCCGAGCCCAGCGGCGCCCCGAACAGCACGGTGAACCCGGCACCCATCCCGGTGATCGTCAGCCACCGCGACCTCGGCAACGGGATGCGCCCCCGGCGCCCCACCCAGCTGCCGAGCGCCCCGGTCGTCTGAACGAGCGGGGCCTCCGGGCCGATCGCGGAGCCGGCCCCGATCCCGAGCAGCGAGATCGGGATCAGCGCCCGGAGCGCGCGGAGGTCCGAGGCCCCGCCCTGGACGTGGATGTTGTCGACGAGCAGCTCGACATCGCCCGGGTTGCCCAGGGTAAGCGTCAAGATCCCGATCGCCGCCCCGACCGCGCCCAGCAGGACGAGGTGGGTGCTCCGGGCCCAGTGAGCGGGGCCGAGCAGCCGGGTGACCCAGCGCAGGGTCTCGACGTAGGCTGCTCCGGCGACACCGCCGATCAGGCCCACCGCGATGACGGTCAACCAGAACCTGCGGGTAGCCGGATCCCAGTGCGCCGAGCTGCGGGCGTCGTGGAGGATACTCACACTCATATCCTAATACGATATACTCTTGTCATGACCAAACGCGTGGTCTCCACCGCCGAATATCAACGGTTGCTCGAGATGCGCACCGGGCTGCGCAAGTTCCTGCACTGGAGCGAGGAGCGCGCCCGGCAGGTCGGGCTCACCCCGGCCCAGCACCAGTTGTTGCTGGCGGTCCGGGGCCACCCGGGCCCGGGGGCCCCCACGATCGGGGACCTGGCCGAACACCTCCTGCTGCAGCATCACTCCGCGGTACAGCTGGTCGACCGGGCGGAGGCCGCCGGGCTACTGGTCCGCAGCCGGGACCCCGACGACCACCGCCGCGTGCACGTCGCCCTCACGGCCGGGGGCAACCGGATCCTGGAGTCGCTGTCCGCCGAGCATCTGGAGGAGCTGGATCGGGTGGGCCTGTCGCTGGGCGAGATCTCGGTCCGATCCTTGGGGCACCGGTAGCCGCCAGTCCCGGGCGCGGAGGGATCGGGGGTCAGAGCAGCGGACGGTCGACCCCGACGTCGTAGACCGGCCACCCCTCTTCGTCCCGGCGCATGGCCGGATTCGCCGGGTGGGGCTCGGCGTGGCCCGCCGAGAGCAGGTGGACGACCGGCCGGCCCCGGAGTACCGCCGCGTCGGCGATCAGCCGGCGGTGGCAGCGCCACCACAGCGTCTCGGAACACATGACCGCGGTCTCCTCGGCGGAGGAAACCTCGAGCAGCCGGCCCAACGCCTGGCGGAACTCGGCGCTGTCCATGTGGTCGGCGTAGGCCCGGAACGCCGGCTCCCGCCAGGCGGGATGGCGGCTTGGCGGGCCGCCCGGGGGGCCGCCCAGAGGGCGCCCGGACCGCCGCCCGCCCAGCGACTCGCCCCACCACTCGTAGCGGACGCCGCGCTCCGGCAGCGCCTCGCTGAGCGACGCCCGGGACAGCTGCGGGTTGCGCCGCGAGCCGGGGAACCGCCGGACGTCGGCAAGCAGGGTCACGCCGGCGCCGGTCAGGATCCCGGACAGCTCGTCGACTGATCGCGTTCCGTGGCCGATCGTGAACAGTCCCATCGCTCCGGGTCCATGTCGTTTCGGTTAAAAGTCCCTAACGTTTTCCCTAGCTGGTGAGGTGGGATGCATTAACCGTAGCCGGGCGCTCGCCGGAACCGAGGCCAGGCTGGGTAGCCGCCAGCAGCAGGCGCAACACGGTTCGTGAGCACCCGACCGGACGCCAGGTCATCGGGGAGGTCTGCCGCTGATCCAGCAGAACCACCGGTGTCTGGACTCAGGGGGGTGAGCCTGGGCATTGGGGGTCGTCGGCCCCGGCCGACGGTGTCAGGGGGGGTACGCGGCGGTTTGATCTTGGCCGGTCCCCGGGTGGGACCGGCCAAGCGCCGCGCCCGTCGATAGCCATGTTCGGGAAAATCGTACGCGATGATGCCTCCATGGATGCACACCCCGCGCTTGCCGCCGGTTCGGCCGGCATGACGCTGTGGATCAGCGTGCTGGTCGAGGTCGCCCTGCTGTCGCTGCTCGGCCTGCTCCTGACCATCCGGGACAGCCGGAGGGCGCGGGGGGCGGAGCCGGGCACCCTGCTCTTCCGGGGCGGCGCGGTCGCCCTGGACACCCTCGCCCAGCTGGGTGCGACCAACGACCCGGCCCGGCACCGGGGACTGCTCCGCCGTCCGGTTCGCACCCATAGCGGCACCATTGTCCTCACCCCAGGGAAACTGTCCTGGCGGCCGGATGCCTACAGCCGCCGCCACGGAGGCCGGGGGGTCGTGATCCCGCTCGAGCACGTCGAGTATGCCGAGACGGGCCCACGGCTTCTCGGGTCGTGCTCGCTGCTGATCCTTGGGTTCGAGGACGGAACCGAGGTGCGGTTCGTCGCCCGCGGGGGCGTGGGTGGCGTGCGGGCTGCGCTGCAGCGGGCCGGGCTGCTGGCGGACGAGGACGCCCTCGAGGCCGCCAACTGACGCCGGTCATGCGGCCAACTGCGGCCGCACCAGCGCCCAGAACGCGTCGAGCCGGCGGGTGAGCTCGGCCGGGTCGACGATCGAGGCGGGCAGCGCCTGCGCTCCGGTGAAGAGCACGATGAGCAGCCAGGCCACGGCGCCCGGGTCCACCTCGGGCCGCACCGTGCCGTGCTTCTGGCCGGCCCGGAGCATGCCGGTGAACCGCTCGATCCGGCCCAGATACGGCGGGGGCTGCCCATCGAAGAGGCTCGCGTCGCTGGATAGGCGGATCCCGGCGCGCAGGATGGGGTCACGGTGAAGCGCCCCGGCGACCTGGTAGGTCATCGCCACGACCGCCTCGAGCTCGTTGCCATATTCGGCGAGGACCCGGTCGGCCAAGGCCGACCACGTGGCGGAGTACCGCTCGAGGATCTCGCGGGCCAGCACCTCCTTCGAGGCGAACGAGTGGTACAGCGCCCCCTTGGTCAGGCCGAGACTGCCCACAACATCGGTGACGATGACCGAGTCGTAGCCGGCGCGGGCAAAAGCGTCGGCGGCCGCCACCAGGATGCGCTCCCGGTTCGGGCTGCTCCTGCGCTGCGAAGCCACAATCCAGAGGGTACCCACCGGCATCCTGTTGTAGACCTGCCGGCAGCCGTCCGGCCACGACTGTGCCTGGCAGGTCTCGGCGAGCGGGCTACAGTCTTGGCGTGGAGCCGGAGGGCCGCCGCTCGACGTTGCGCACCTACCTCGGCATCGCGCCGGGCGTGGGCAAGACCTACACGATGCTCCGGGACGCCCGGGCGGCCGCCCGGGCAGGCACCGACGTCGTCGTCGGCTACCTCGAGCGGCATGGGCGAGAAGGGACCAGCGCCCAGGCCGGAAACCTGGAGCTGGTGGCGCCCCGGCAGTTCAGCTACCGGGGGAGGAGCTTCGAGGACCTCGACGTGGACGCCGTCCTCGCCCGCAAACCCCAGCTGGTGCTGGTGGACGAGCTGGCCCGGGGCAAGGTGGGGACCCACCGCCGGGAGAAGCGCTGGCAGGACGTCGACGTGCTGCTCGGCGCCGGGATAGACGTCTCCACCACCCTCAAC
>DAIQBQ010000209.1:0-5872 GCA_036781065.1 Actinomycetota bacterium | reverse complement strand
CGCCGAGCCGGGGCGACGGCCTCCGCCGCGGCCGCCAGGGCCATCGGGCCTGGCCCGCTCATCGGCGCTCACCGGGCTCGCCGCGCTGGTTGCACTGGCCCTGGCCGGTCTCGAGGTCCACGCCCTCGCCGACGCCCGGGGGCCGCACCGTGCCGCCGCCCGGCCGGCCGCTGCGAGCGTTACCGCCCCTCGCCCGAGCGGGGTTGTCGCCCTACCGGGCTCACCGCCGGCCCCGCCGCCCAGCCCCGCCCCGCCGCCCAGTCCAGCGCCGGTTCCCCGGGTTGATGCCGCCGGGACCGTGTGGCTGTGCCGCCCAGGCCTGGCGGGGAACCCGTGCGCCGGCGACCTGGATATCACCTCGGTCTCGGCCACCGGCGCCCAGACGGCCAGCCCCGACTTGCCCGCCGGCGGGGAGGCCTTCGACTGCTTTTACGTCTACCCGACCGTCAGCTTGGAGGCAGGACCCAATGCAGACCTGACCGTCCAGCCCACCGAGATCGACGCCGCCCGGCGGCAGGCGGCACAGTTCTCCCGGCTGTGCAACGTCTGGGCGCCGATGTACCGGCAGCGAACCTTGATCGCCCCCTCCCCGACGGTCCATTCAGCGGCGGCCGCCGAGATCGAGTACAGCAGCCTGCTCAGCGCCTGGAACGACTACATCACGCACTTCAACGGCGGTCACCCGATCATCTTCATCGGCCACTCCACGGGGACGACGGTGCTCATCGAGCTGCTCAGCCAGTACGTCGACACCAACCCGGCGCTGCGCCAGCGGATGGTCTCGGCGCTCCTGATCGGCGGCTACCCCGAGGTGGCCCCCGGCTCCGACGTCGGCGGCAGCTTCCGCCACATCCCGGCCTGCCGGTCGGCCGCACAGACCGGATGCGTCATCGGCTACAACTCGTACTACGGCATCCCGCCGGCGACCAGCCGCTTCGGGCGACCCGGCGACACCACCCTGTGCACGAACCCCGCCGCGCTCGGGGGCGGGCCGGCCGCCCTCGATTCGATTTTCGAGACCTCCGGCTATGCCCCCCGCGGTCCCACCCCCAGTACCCCGTTCGTCGAGTACCCGGGGCTTTACCAGGCGGCCTGCGTCAGCGCCGGGGGGGCGACCTGGCTCCAGATCACCCCGGCCGCCCGCTCCCCGGCCGACCCGCGGCCCCGGCTGACCGACAACCTCGGCCCGGACTGGGGTCTACACGCCTACGACGTCAACCTGGCGCTCGGCAACCTGCTTGCCGACGTGCAGGCCGAGGAGCGGGCGTACCACGACTAGGCCCGTCGCCTGCTGTGCCCAGGTCGCCCAGCCTTCCTGGCAGCAAAACGCCCTCGAATGGAGTCGAGCTCCATCGCCCGGATGGCCCCGGCGTGGATGAGCAGCGGGCCGGGTGCTGGCGCAAGGAGTTGACCGGACAGCACCGCGGCGCCAGCGAGGTTTGAAGGTTCTCTAAGCCGCACCTACGCAGAGTGTGGGTCAAGCTTCAAACCTCGCCCATGGGCGGCGCTGAGCTTCGCCTTCAGGGCCCGGCGCGGGTCAGCAGGGCGAGGAAGTCCCGGGTCGAGGGGCCCAGGTAGCGGGCGGTGCCACCGTACATCCCGGGGAGGAGGATCGTCCCGTTCGCCGCCGAAGCCGGGGCGCCGGGGGGCGGGTTGAAGCTGTCGAAGGTGACCCAGGAGGAGTTGATATCGAGCTCCATCGCCCGGACGGCCCCGGCGTGGATGAGCAGCTGGGCCAGCGACTGCACGGATAGCCCGGGGCCGGCGGCGTAGACCAGTGCCCCGGAGGCGGTGACCCCGATGCCCGAGCGCCAGACGAGGACCGCGTTGCGGACGGTGGCCCCCCAGGTCCGAACCGACGACGAGTTCACCCCGGGGGTGACCGCCCCGCCGTCGACGATCAGGGAGAGGTTCTGGCGCACCGCCGCGACGTCGGGGCTCATCGTGACGTCCCGGCCCCATTGGCCGACGGTGGCAGTGCCGTCCTGGTACAGCACCAGCGAAGCAGCGCCATCGACGAGGGGCGGTCCCTCCTTGCCCGACTCGTAGAAGCCACCCCGTGCGTCGGGGAGCCGGAAGCCGGAGTTGAACGTCGCCGCCAGCTGGGTGAGCTCGGCCGCCGGCAGCGGGGCCTGGTACTGCCAGCCGGCGCCCCCTGGCTCCAGCGATCCGGCGACCAGCTGGAAGCTGACCAGCTGGGGATCGATCCACACCAGGGCGGCGGTCAGGCTGGTGTGCACCGTGTCCGGGCGGAGCTCGGCCTCGTACAGGGCCGGGGTCCCCTGCACGAGGGGGCCGATCGGCTGCCACGCCCCCTCTCCCGGCAGCGGCGGCTGGGCGATCGCCACGACCGGGTCAGGCTGAGGGAGCGGGGACAGCGGGCTGGCGGTCGGCGAGGGTGTCGTCGATGGCGCCGAGGGCTGCGTGGCGGTGCCCCTGACCTGCAGCTTGCCGCCGTTTAAGTCCGACGGCCTCCCGCCGACCGGAGGCGGGTGGTGTGAGTACCAGACGTTCTCGAACCAGGCGACGAGGTTCGCCCCGCCCATCTGCCGGACCCAGTCCGCTGACCGGGCGCTGAGCGCGCCCCCACCGGGAGCGGTGACGGCCTGCAGGTACGACCAGGCGAACGGGGTGACGACCACGACGGCGACGGCCACCGCGATCGCCAGCCACCGCCGCACCTGAACCGGCCCGATCTGAACGGTGGGTGGCCCGGCGGAATGGCGCCCTTCCGGAGACCAGGGGGGCACTCCCGAGCCGGGGTGCGGGGCCAGGTGCTTGCCGACGCTCACCGGCGCTTCCCCCGGACATCGTTCAGCCGCCGGAACAGCGGCCTCGGGAGCAGGCGCAGGACGGCCATCAGCCCACGCAAGATCGGCGGCGAGTAGACGACCGACGCCCCGGATTCGATGCCACGAATCACCTCATTGGCGACCGCGTCGGCCGTCGTGGCGAAGGGCGCCGGAGGCCGGCCAGCGGTCATCTTGGTCCGGACGAAGCCCGGCCGGACGATCAGGACCCGGACGCCCGTGCCAGCGAGGGCATCGCCGAGGCCCTGAAAGAAGCCATCCATACCGGCTTTGGAGGAGCCGTAGACGTAGTTGTCCGCCCGGACTCGCTCACCGGCCACCGAAGACAGCGCCACGATCAGGCCGTGGCCCTGACGGCGGAGGCAGCGAGCGGCGACGAGGCCGGCGGAGAGAGCGCCGAGGTAGTTGACCCTGGCCACCGCCAGGGCCGCCTCCAGATCCCCGCCGTCGAGGTCCGGGTCGCCCAGCAGGCCGAAGGCAATCAGGACAAGGTCGATGTCGCCGTGGCGGGCAAAGACGTCGGCGACGACGGTCTGATGCCGCTCCGTGTCGATGGCGTCGAAGGCCACGGTATCGACCGTGACCGCGCCCAGGCCCCGGGACTCCTCAACTGCCGCAGCCAGACGCTGCTCGTCCCGGCCGGCCAGGATCACCGTCCGGGTGCGCTGGGAGACCAGCCGGCGCAGGATTGCCCGAGCGATATCCGAACTGCCCCCGAGGACGAGGACGGACTGCGGGGCACCGAAGGCGTCGTTCATGGGCTTGCCGGGGCTGCGGAGGAAACCGGGATGGTCGGAACCCGGGCTCCACCAGCCGCCAGGCCGAGCCTCCGGCCCAGGTCGGACTGCAGCCGGCCATCGGGATCGACCCGGCGGCACACCGAGCGCCAGTCCTCCAGACGGGGGTACATCGAAGCCACCAGCTCGGGCTTCAGCCGGGCGTCCTTGGCCAGGTACACGCGGCCACCGGCACCCGCAACGAGGTCGTCGAAGCCGTCGAGCACGCCGCCCAGCCCGGCGCACCGGGCGGGCAGATCCAGGGCGAGCGTCCATCCGGCGGTCGGGAACGACAGGGGCCCCGGGTCGCCCGGCCCGAAGCGCTTGAGCACGCCGAGGAACGACGGGATCCTTCGGGCGGCGAGGGTCTGGAGCACCCGGGCCAGGACCGCTTCCTGAGCGAGCGGGACTGCCAACTGGTACTGGACGAACCCGCGCCGGCCGTACAGGCGGTTCCAGCCGGCGACGCCGTCGAGCGGGTAGAAGAACGCGCCCAGACCGACCAGCCGCGTACCGGGGCGCGCCGCCCGGAACCACGCTTCGTTGAACGTCCGGGCGGTGGCGGCGTTGAGCAGGCCACCCCCCGTCCACCTCGGGACAGCCACCCGCCCGGCGCCGACGAAGCCCAGCGACACCCGCCGCTCAGCCCTCCCCAACTCGCCGCTCCCGGCGTGATCCCCGCGGGTGAGCACCCCGCGGCCGATGTGCTTGCCGCTGGCCATGCAGTCGATCCAGGCCACCGAGTAGCGGTCGCGGTCCCGGTCCGGTGCCATCCGCCCGAGGAGGTCGTCCAGGTCTGCGGCCCGCTCCGTCGTCACCCGCATCCATGAGGTCTCGATCGGGCGCAGCCGCACCGTCAGGTCGACGACGACGCCGGTAAGCCCCATGCCGCCGGCGGTGGCCCAGAACAGTTCGGGGTCTGACGCCGCGGTGACCGCAAAGGCACCGGTCGGGGTGGCGAGGCTGATCCGGTCGACGTAGCCGGCGAAGCTACCGTCGGCATGGTGATTCTTCCCGTGGATGTCGGCCGCCAGCGCCCCTCCCACCGTCACGTGCCGGGTGCCCGGAGACACCGGAAGGAACCAGCCCTGCGGGACGACGTCGCTGAGGATGGAACCAAGGCTTGCGCCGGCTTGGGCGTGGAGCACCCCGGCCTCGGCGTCGGCCCAGCTGAAGGCGTCGAGCGGGCCGGTGTCGAGCACGACCCCCCCGGCGTTCTGGGCGGCGTCGCCGTAGCTGCGTCCGAGGCCACGGGCGATCGTTCCCCGCTCGGGTGCGGGCCCAGGCGGGCCGGCGAGGAGGGTGGCAATCTGCTCGGCCGTCGCCCCCACGGGTGCCCCGATCACGGTGGTCGCGGTCGGGGCGGTGCGCCCCCACCCGGTCAGCAGTTCAGCGGCCATGGACCGCGGCGGCAAAGAGGGCGAGCCAGGCGGCTCCCATGGCGAGGGTGCGCCAGTCGCCGAGGAGGACTTCCTCGGGGGCTCCACCGCGTCCGTTCTCGACCAGCAGGTTGTAGCGCAGGATCGCCATGACGAAGGGGACGATCGAGAGTTCGAACAGCAACTCCGTGGTCCCCGTGCGGGCCTTGGCAAAGGCCCAGAGGCAGTAGGCGGTGATCGTGACTGCCGCCGCCAGGAAGCGCACGAACCGGAGGTAGGCCCGGGTGTACGCCGCCGGCGCGGGCCCACCGTTGCCGACGGCGCCCGGCGAGGGTGCCTGGGTCAGGTCGGCCTCGCGCTTCCCGGCGACGACGAGCAGGGAACCGAACGCGGCGACGATGAGGAACCAGTCCGACAGCGGGACCCGGACCGCCATCCCCCCGGCGACGGCCCGGATCAGGAACCCGGACGCAACCGCCACCAGGTCCAGCACCGGTTCCCGCTTCCCTCCAAAGCTGTAGGCAAGGTTGATCGCCACGTAGATGGTCACGCAGATGGCGAAGCCGCGCCCGAGCGCAAGCGGGCTGGCGACGAGGGCAGCACCGAGGAGAAGGGCCGCCACGGTCCCCGCCCGGGCGCGGGGGACGGCGCCAGCGGCGACTGGGCGGGAACGCTTGGCCGGGTGGCGCCGGTCGGACTCGGCATCGGCGGCGTCGTTCAGGAAGTAGGTGCCGGAGGCAGCGACGCAGAAGATGACGAAGGCCAGCGCGCTCCGCCGCAGCACACTGGCGTGGAGCAGGACCCCCGCAGCGCCGGGAGCAGCGAACACGAGGAGGTTTTTGACCCACTGGCGTGGGCGTGCCGTCCTGAGCAGGCCGGCGGCCAGCCCGGCCGGCCTGGTGCCGAT
>DAIQBQ010000208.1:0-5898 GCA_036781065.1 Actinomycetota bacterium | reverse complement strand
AGGCCCCGATCAGCTCGTCCCGGTTGGCGGTGTCGATGCCGTAGAAGCAGGGCCAGCGGATCGGGGGCGAGGAGATCCGCATGTGGACCTCCCGGGCGCCGGCGTCGCGGAGCATGCGCACGATCTGGGCGGTGGTGTTGCCGCGCACGATCGAGTCGTCGACGACGACGAGGCGACGGCCCTCGATCACCTCGTGCAGCGGGTTGAGCTTGGCCCGGATCCCCTGCTGGCGGATCAGCTGGGTCGGCTGGATGAAGGTGCGCCCGACATAGCGGTTCTTGATGAACCCCTCGCCGTAGGGGATGTGCGACTGTGCCGAGTACCCGGCGGCGGCGGCCAGCGCGGTCTCCGGGACGCCCATCACGAGGTCGGCCTCGACCGGCGCTTCCCCGGCCAGCCGGCGGCCCATCTCGTAGCGGGTCTTGTAGACGCTCTTGCCGAACAACTTCGAGTCCGGGCGGGCGAAGTAGACGAACTCGAAGATGCACAAGGCAGGCTGGGCAGGGGCGAAGTGCTGCGACCGGAGGCCCTGGGCGTCGATCGTCACCAGCTCGCCGGGGTCGACCTCCCGGATGAGCGTCGCACCGATGATGTCGAGGGCGCACGTCTCCGAGGCAAGCGCGTAGCCGTGCTCGAGCCGGCCCAGCACCAGCGGCCGGAGGCCGTGCGGATCACGGGCGCCGAACAGCGTGTCCTCGGTCATCGCCACGACCGAGAACGCCCCCTCCAACTTCGGCAGCACCTCCAGCATTGCCGCCTCGGCGGACCCGGCACCGCTGCTGGCGATCAGGGTGGCCATGACGTCGGAGTCGGTGGTCGCCACCGGGCCGAAGGTTGGCTCGGGGACGCACGCCTCGGCCAGCTCCAGGGTGTTGATCAGGTTCCCGTTGTGGCCCAGCGCGATGGCGATCTCCCCGCCCTCCTTGTAGGACGGCTGGGAGTTCTCCCAGGAGCTGGAGCCGGTGGTCGAGTAGCGCACGTGGCCGATGGCGAGGTGCCCCGGCAGCGAGGCGAGCGCCTCGGTGTTGAACACCTGGGACACCAGGCCCATGCCCTTGACGACGGTGACCGCGTCGCCCTCGGAGGCGGCGATCCCGGCCGATTCCTGGCCCCGGTGCTGCAGGGCGAAAAGCCCGTAGTAGGCGAGGTTTGAGGCTTGCTCGCCGGGTGCGTGGATCCCGACGACGCCGCACGCCTCTCTGGGGCGATCCTCCGCGTGTTCCCCCATGGGCCCAGGTTACCCGACCGATCGGCCGGAGGCGAGCATCTCTGCTCCCCGGCCGGCCCGGCCCAGAGCGCCCCGGCACCCGGTCGTCAAAGCTTCATCGCGTTCGGCAGGGTGTCCTCGTGCGCCCGGCGCAGTCTTTCCACGCCGAGGCTCATCACGTCCCCCACCGTGAGGCTGTTCCCGCCAGCGACCCCCAGAACGCTCAGCGGTACCTGCTCCGCCCCGGCCAGGGCGGTGAGCGCCGGGAGGTCGGAGGCGGCCAGCGAGACGAGGATCCGGCCGGCGGTCTCAGCGAACAGCCAGACATGCGGGGCCAGGCCGCGTTCGGGCTCGACGGTCGCCCCGACGCCGGCGTCGATGCACGCTTCGGCCAGGGCGGCGGCCAGCCCTCCGCTGGAGCAGTCGTGGGCGCTGGTCAGCAGCCGCCGGCCGATCGCCGAGCGGACCACCCGGCCGAGGGCGGCCTCGAAGTCCAGATCGATTGCGGGCAGTCCCGACTCCCGGCCCGTTCGCCCCGTGGTCATCCGGAGGTACTCGCTGCCGGCGAGCTCAGGCTGGGTTCTGCCGAGCAGGACGACCAGGTCGCCGGCAGTCCGGAACCCCAGCGCCGGCGGGCCGGCGTCGGCGAGGATGCCGACCATGCCGATGATCGGCGTCGGGTCGATCGAGTCCCCGGCGTGCTCGTTGTAGAAGGACACGTTGCCGCCGGTCACCGGCGTGCCGAGGGCCAGGCAGGCGTGGCTCATGCCCCGGATCGATTCGGCGAAGTCGCCCATCACCTCGGGCCGCTCCGGGCTACCGAAGTTCATGCAGTTGGTGATGCCGATCGGTTCGGCGCCGACCGCGGAGAGGTTGCGGGCTGCCTCGGCGACGGCATGGCAGGTCCCGAGGTACGGATCGGCGGCGCACCACCGGCCGTTGCCGTCGGCGGTGACGGCGATCCGGGTCGACGAGCCGGGCAGGCGGAGGACGGCGGCGTCGTGGCCCGGGCCGGCGACCGTCCCGAGCATCACCTGGTGGTCGTACTGCTCCCAGACCCAGCGCTTGGAGCACAGGGTCGGGTCGCCGACGAGGGCCAGTACGGCAGCGGCCAGGTCGGGCGGGGGCTCCAGTCCCAGGTCGGCCGGGGGCGGGGTCCGGAGCAACGTGTGTGCCAGGCGGTTGTAGACCGGCCCGTCGCCGAGCGAGGCCGCCGGCACGTCGGCCGCCACCATCCCGCGGTGGTACACCTCCAGCCGCCCGGTGTTGGTGACCTCGCCGATGGCCGCGGCCTCCAGGCCCCAGCGGCGGCAGGTGGCCAGGGCCTCCTCGGCGTCTTCAGGGGTGACGACGATCAGCATCCGCTCCTGCGACTCGGAGGTCAGCAGCTCGAACGGTTGCATGCCCGGCTCCCGGTGGGGCACCCGGTCGAGGTCGATCCGCATGCCGGTCCCGGCGTTGGCAGCCGACTCCGAGGTGGCGCAGCAGATTCCCGCCCCGCCCAGGTCCTGGATGCCGACCACGACCCCGCGCTCGATCAGCTCCAGGCAGGCCTCGATCAGCAACTTCTCCATGAACGGGTCGCCCACCTGGACGCTGGGCCGCTTCGTCTCCGAACCGGCCTCGAACACCGACGAGGCCAGCACCGACACCCCGCCGATCCCGTCCCGGCCGGTGCGGGAGCCGAGCAGCAGCACCACGTTGCCCGGCCCATGCGCCCGGGCGAGCTTGATCCGCTCCAGCGGGGCGACGCCGACGCACATCACATTGACCAGCGGGTTGCCCGAGTAGCACGGGTCGAAGGCGACCTCCCCGCCGACGGTCGGTACCCCGATGCAGTTGCCGTAGGCGGAGATGCCGCTGACGACGCCGTCGAGGAGGAACCGGTTGCGCTCGGCGACCGCCGGCTCGCCGCGGCCCTCGACCGGGAGCGGGCCGAAGCGGAGCGGGTCGAGCAGGGCGATCGGGCGGGCGCCCATGGAGAGGATGTCCCGGACGATGCCGCCGATCCCGGTCTCCGCCCCCTGGACCGGCTCGATGTAGGACGGGTGGTTGTGGCTCTCGATGCGCAGGGCGACCGCCATGCCGCCGGCCTCGACGATCCCGGCCCCCTCGCCCGGCCCGAGCAGTACGTGGGAACCTTCGGTCGGCAGGGTGCGCAGGTAGATCCGGCTCGACTTGTAGGAGCAGTGCTCGGACCACATCACCGAGTACATCGCCAGCTCGGCCCGGTTCGGCGCCCGGCCGAGGATGTTGACAATCCGGTCGTATTCGGAGTCGGTCAGGCCGAGCTGCCGGTGGAGGGCGGGGTCGAGCTCCTCCTCAGCCAGGCTCACTGCACCAGGCTCCTCCGGCCGGCTGCCAGCGAATCGAGCAGCGATTGCAGGATCACCGCCCCGTCGGTACCGCCGACCGCCGGATCCACCGCCCGCTCCGGGTGGGGCATCATCCCGAGCACGTTGCGGCCCTCGGAGATCACCCCGGCGATCGCCGCCTCCGAGCCGTTGGGATTGTCGATGTAACGGAAGGCGATGCGGTCGGTGTCGTTCAGCTCAGCCAGCACCGCCGGGGAGGCGTAGTAGTTGCCCTGGAAGTGGTTGATCGGGATGCGCAGCCGCTGGCCGACGTGGGCCCGGCCGGTGAACGGGGTCTCGGCGGTCCCGACCGCGACGTCGACCGGGCGGCAGATGAACTTCAGCCCGGCGTTCCAGCGCAGCGCCCCGGGGAGCAACCCCGCCTCGCACAGGATCTGGAACCCGTTACAGATGCCGAGCACCGGCCCACCCTCGTCGGCGAAGCTCCGGACCGCCTCCATCACCGGAGAAAAGGCGGCGATCGCCCCGGTGCGCAGCGAGTCGCCGAACGAGAAGCCGCCGGGCAGCACGACGGCGTCGAAGCCGCCGAGGTCGGTGGCATGGTGCCAGACGTACTCGGCCCGTACGCCGAGGCAGCCGAAGGCGTGGAGGACGTCCTGCTCGCAGTTCGAGCCCGGGAAGAGGAGGACCGCGACCCGGGCGGTCACGCCGGGCCCGCTCCCTCAAGCCCGGTGCCGGCTCCTTCCGGTTGGGCCGCCAGCCGCACAGCAAAGTCCTCTATCACCGGGTTGGCGAGGAACCGGGTGCAGGCGGCGCTGAGCGAGGCCTCGGCGGCAGCGGCGTCGACGGCGTCGACGATGAGCTCGATGCGCTTGCCCACCCGGACCTCACGGATGGCCGGGAACCCGAGCGACGGGAGCGCGCGTTCGATGGTCTGGCCCTGCGGGTCGGCGATGCCCTCCTTGGGCATGATCTCGACCGACGCCACAAAGCGCACCCGCTCACTCCTTCCTCGGCGATCGCCTCCCGGCTCTTCCCTTAGCCGCGCGTTCTACCACAGCCACAGGGTAGCAAGGTCGGATGTCCGTCCGGTTACGGGGGCCGGTCCGCTGGGGGGGTTTACGCTGGTCCCGGGCTGGCGACGATAAAGTGGCCCTCTTACCAGGGGCGGACCGGTCGTCTCGGCTCCACGCTCTCGCCGGCCCCCAGGCCGCTTTGGCCGAGTAAGTTCACTCGATCCGAGGAGGAACCTAGATGCCTGCAACGTCGGCAAGAACGAGACCCGTCTCCGAAATCATGAAGTCGCCGGTCGTTACGGTGTCGCCCTCCGATTACGTCGCCACCTGCGCCTCGATGATGCAGAAGGCCAACGTCGGATCGGTGGTCGTCGTGGACGAGGGCAAGGTCGTCGGCATCTTTACCGAGCGCGACCTGCTCGGCCTGGCCGGGCACGGCCCCGGCGTCGACTGGTCCAAGCAGCCGGTGTCGGAGTCGATGCACGCCGGCGTCGACACGATCGGCTCGGACACCGACGTCTCCGAGGCGTTCCGCACGATCGCCGAGCACGGCTACCGCCACCTGCCGGTCGTCGATGACGGTCGCCTGGTGGGCATCGTCACGATGCGCGACCTGATGGCTGTCGCCCGGCTCCAGCCCGCTGAGAAGTACGCCGGCGAGGTACCGAAGGGGCTGGAGGGGCTGGCGGTCGCCGACACCGAGATCGGCGATGTCCGTGGCATGCAGGGCTTCTTCCATTACCGCCAGTACAGCGGGGTCGAGTTGGCTTCCAAGCGCAGCTTCGAGGATGTCTGGCACCTGATGCACGAGGGGAAGCTGCCCAACAAGGCCGAGCTCGAGCGGTTCAAGGCCGAGGTCACGCCGCTCCGGGTGATCCCGGACAACGTCAAGCCGTTGCTCCCGCAGATCGCCAAGATGGGCACGGAGTTCGTCCCGCTGCAGGCCGCCAAGGCCGCCTACGTCCTGGTATGCAACGCGCTGGACTGGAAGCCCTGGCTGCAGATCAGCCGCCCGGAGCTGCGCCTGCAGGCGCTGCGCACGGTCGCCATCTTCCCGACCCTGGTGACCGCGGTGTACCGGCTGAGCCAGGGGCTGGAGCCGGTCGAGCCCAACCCCAACCTCGGCCACGGCGCCAACTACCTCTACATGATGTCGGGGGAGGTCCCCTCGGCGGACAAGGCCCGGGCGATCGAGCAGTACCTGATGCTGACCATCGACCACGGCCTGAACGCCTCGACCTTCACCGGGCGGGTGATCGCATCGACCGGCGCCGACCTGGGGTCGTGCGTCGCCGGGGCGATCGGCGCGCTGTCCGGGCCGCTCCACGGCGGTGCCCCGAGCCTCGCGCTACAGATGCTC
>DAIQBQ010000207.1:0-5907 GCA_036781065.1 Actinomycetota bacterium | reverse complement strand
GGCCTCCGCTGCGGCCAGCCCAGGCCCGGCGACCAGCACCACGGCTCCGGGCCGGGCTGGCGGGCCTAGCCGCGGCAGGGCGCACGCCCGGTACCAGACGCTCGCCGACGGGGCCACCTCGATCGTCCGGCCGGCGCAGGATGGCAGCAGCGCCCAGGGCAGCGCATGGAGCGGACCGGTGGGGATCACAACGAGCGGCCGGTCACCCAGGGCGCCGGAGAGCGGGCCGAACAGGCTCCGGTCAAGGGTGCGAGCGGCGTGCCGGGCTGACGCCGCGGCGGCCGCCACCGGGGCCGCCCGCCCGCCCCGGGCCAGCCGGCGCAACGAGAATCGGAGAGCTTCCAGCTCCGTCTCCACCGCAGCCGCCGGCCCCAGTTCCCGGAGGAGGGCCCGCCGGGGCCCAACCGTCACTGCATGCAATACCCCGTCGACGTTGATGAGCTCAACAAGCGTCCGACCGCTCAGGATCTCGCGGAGCGCGGGGAGCGTCGGGGCGGCCCCGGCCGCCGCCTCCCGGCCCCGGCCCCGGAGCGACCGTTTGCGGATTGCCTCCTCGATGACCGCCTGGCGCCGGGCCAGCCGCTGGGTCTGCTGGCCGTCGAGGATGGCCGCTTCCCGGGCGGCGATCGTCGCCCGGAGTTCAGCCAGCTCGGCGGCGAAGGCCGTCTCCTCCGGCGGCCGCACCGGACGCAGGAGCAGGGCGCCCGCCCGGCCCCGCTCCGCCCAGGCGAGCGCTTTGACCGGCTTCCCGCCCTCCAGCGCCATCCGCAGGCCCAGGGCGGCAAGCTTCTCGGCATGACCTGATGACCGGACCCGCAGCTCGGTTGCCCCGAGGACTGCCTGATGCCGGCGGGCGACGCGCAACCCGGCGAGCAGGGCGGACTCAGCGCCACGGCGGTCGCCGCCCTCGAGGCGCAGGAGCGCCTCGGCGTGCCAGGCTTGAATGCGTAGCTGCGGCGGGCCCACCTTGCGCACCCGGCTGGCGGCGGTCAGCTCCTCGCGGGCGACCTCGCCCAAACCGAGCTGGAGGGCGAGCGCCGCAGCGTACAGCCGGGCGTCGAGCGCCCACACGCCCCACCCGGTCTCCGCGAGTTCGGCGGCGGTGCCGCGGGCCCAGGTGAGCCCGGCAAGGGTGGCTCCCGCTGTCGTCAAGGCGCGGGCTTGGAGCGCGGCAAACCGAGCCAGCGCCAACCAGCTCTTGCGGCGCTGGCGGGCGAATCCGGCGATTGCCGCGTCGGCCAGGGCCGCCGCCGTGGCGGCATCCCCGTCGAGCAAAGCAGCCTGCGACGCCATCAGGTGTGCCTCGGCCAGATGCAGCAGGGGCCCGGTCTGCTCCAGCCGGGCCACCGCCTGCGTAGCCGCCGCCCGCCCCTCCGGGATCAGCTGGGCCGACAGGTAGAGCTGGCAGCGGTCCATCAGCAGGTGCGGCCGGGGGATGCCGTGGCCGGTGTAGAACTCCTCGGCCTGGTCGAAGGCCTGGAGCGCGGCAGGGATGTCGCCGTTCAGCGCCTCTGCCAGCCCGACGTTCCAGACGACGTCGGCGACGGCGAGGTCGTGGCCGAGCGCGGTGAACAGCCCCTCCGAGCGGCGCAGGTCGGCCAGCGCGGCCGGGGCATTGCCCCGCCACACGTAGAGCAGGCCACGGTTGTTCAGGCATCGGGCCTCCCACAGCGGGTCCCCGTGGCGCCGGAACGCCGCCAGAGCGGCGCCGAAGCCGGCCTCCGCCTCCTCGATACGCCCCAGCGACTGCAACACCGCTGCCCGCTGCATCGCCAGCCGGGCGGCGTCGAGGCCGTGCAGTCCGGGGGCCGCCCGGTCCGCTTCCCTGAGCGCCTCCGCTGCGTCGCCTGCCAGGACCAGCATCAACGACAGGCTCATATGGGCCTCGGCTGTCTCCTTGGCATGTCCCCCTTCGTGGCCCAAGGCGATAGCCCGGTGGAGGTGGTCGGTGGCCGTGTCGACGTCGCCCAGCTCCTTGGCGGCGAGGGCCAGCGCCCGTTCGGCTTTGGACGCCGCCGCCAGGTCGCCCTGGTCCAGTGCTGAGGTCAGTGCGGACCGAGCGCGCTCCCGCGCGGCCTCTGGATCGGTCTGCACCAGCGTGATCGCTTCGGCGGCCTCGTCCTGGGGCGTCGAGATGCCCAGCGGCGCTCCCGCGCCCGAGAAGCGTTGCTCGCTGGACATGCTGTGCCCATACTACGGGTGCGGGTTGCGGCGGTTCTCGGTGTTGTTTGCGCGTCGTTGGCGACTGCGCGCCGACGGGAGTAAAGCGCCGCCACGGTGGGGGACGTGCGGTCGACGCAGGTATCAGGCTGTCTCCGAGCGCCTCATCAGATACGGACGAAAGGTATCCACGAGCCTTCTAAGGGGGTGCCGACACCATGGCAGACAGGGAGAGCCGGACGGCTCCGGGCAACGCCGGGAAGCTGCAGGCGGAGCGATGGGATGCACGGCGCATGCGGCGGGGAGACGTCGCCGGCGGCGTGGCCCAGGGGTTCCTCTACCGGCCGGGCCACGTGCTGGTCGCCACCGACCACATCGATCATGTGCACGGGCAACTGCGGGATGTCGATGCCAGGCAGATCGATCAAGGCCCGGGCGTCTTGCTGTTCCAGGTAGGCCGCGGGGTCGACGTACCCTCGCTGGTCTCCGCCATGCGGATACCACGCAACGGCTTGGTCCCGATGGTCAGCCCCAACCACGTGATGACCGGCAACGGCAACATCATGGGTGGCCCGGCGACCCTGGCCGAGCCGGACAGCACCATCAACCTGTGCGAGGCCGAGGGCGATGGGCCGGAGGTCACCGTCGCGGTGATCGACACCGGGATCGCGCTCCACGAGGGCCTGCCCGAGGACGCGCTGCTCCGGGCCCAGGTAGAGTTCCAGCCCGCCGACGCCGAGGAGCTGAAGCCCTACCCGAACGACCCGAACCTGGGCAGCGAGGCCGGCCATGGGACGTTCATCGCCGGCATCGTCCGCCAGATGGCCCCGGGAGCGACCGTCGCCGTGCACAAGGTCCTGAACAGCGACGGCCTGAGCGACGACTTCCAGCTTGCCCAGGTCCTGGCCGACCTGTCCGCTGGCGGAAGGAAGGTGCCCCAGATCATCAACCTGTCGCTCGGCGGTTACACCCACCGCGACGTCTCGCCGCCGGGCCTCGCCACCGCGCTGGCGTCGCTCGGCGACAAGACCGTCGTGCTGGCGGCGGCAGGCAACAGCGGGAGGTCCCGCCCCTGGTACCCGGCGGCCATGAAGGGGGTCATCGCCGTCGGGGCGCTGCAGAATGTTGACGGCCTCCCGGCGCCGTTGATCAGCAACTTCCAGCCGGAGCGGGCCTGGTACTCCAACTACGGGCCGTGGGTCGAGGCCTGCGCCATCGGCGACTGGGTGAGCTGCTTCGTCTACTACAACGACCCGCCCGAGGTGCTTCCCTCCGGCGTCACCGTCCCGGCCCGGGACTTCGACGGCTGGGCCCGCTGGTCGGGGACGTCGTTTGCCACCCCATGCGTCGCCGGGGCGATCGCCGCGTTGATGCGAAAGGAGGGGATCGACGCCAAGAAGGCGGCCTTCCGCCTGATCGGGAAGTCGGGGCTGAAGCGGGTGAAGGGCCTGGGCGCCGTTGTCCAGCCGCCCTGCCTCCCGTAGGGATCATCGGCAACAGACAGTTTTGTCAGTCGTGCGGGACGATCCGAGGAACCGCTATGCTCCTCCAAAGAAACCACTAAATGGATCGAGGTGATCATAATGAACCCAGCCGTCGTGCCCCCGCCGGACCAACCGAACCCGTTCCTGTGTCACCTGTCGCAGCTGCCGCCGACGAACTTCCAGGGCGGATACCTGATTGGCGCCAACGAGCAGACCTTCCCCATCCTGTCCGGGCAGAGCGGGGCCGTGTACCTGTTGCAACTCGATACCGGAGGGGTGCGCGAGCCTCACTGGCATCCGACCGCCTGGGAAGCGAACTACGTCATCTCCGGCCAGGCCCAGTGGTCGGTGCTCAGTACCCATCCGGAAAATCAGTACCTCAACTGCCAGTTCGACGTCGGTCCGGGTGACCTGGTCTTCATCCCCGCCGGCTACTTCCACTATTTCCAGAACGCCAGCTCCAGCGAGCCGCTTCTGCTGCTCATTGCGTTTAACAGCAGCCTGCCCGAGCCCGACGACGACATCGGCATCGTGGGCTCGGTCTCGGCGATCCCTGATGCCGTCCTGGACCTGGTATTCAAGGTCCCCGCAGGAACGTTTGCCCAGATACCGAAAAATTTCGATCCGGTGGTCATCACCCAGGGCCCGCCCCCAACGCAATAATTTCGAGTCGCCGGCGGGGGGACCGGCCCCGCGTCAGATGGTGATGCTGCTCGGCGAGCCCGATGGCTGGCTGGCCCGGGCCGTGGAGACGTAGGCGGCATCAAGCGCCCGCTCCGGTTGCCGCCTATCTCAAATACGAGATAGCCTCATGACCAGGAGGCCCAGGATTGGAGGGCGAAGGAATGACCCGGCCGACTGACTTTCTGGACGAGATCCTCGCCGAACGCACCGAGCGCAACCCGGACTTCGCCGAGATGGTGGATGCCGCCCTCGACCGCCGGCGGCTGCTGCATGCTCTGGCCGCCGAACGCGAGGACTTGGGGCTGACCCAGGTAGCGGTGGCGCAGCGGATGGGCACCTCGCAGTCGGCGGTGGCCCGTATCGAGGCGGGCGAGGTGGACGCCAGGCTGTCTACTGTGGACCGCTACGCCCAGGCGCTGGGACGCAAGGTGGAATGGAGGATTACCCGACCCGGGCTGACCGTCGGCGGTTAGCCACTGGAGGCCCCCAAGACTAGGTCTGGAGTTCTTCCCCGGCCCAGGCGCTCGGAGTTGTGCGGGCGAGCCCTTACCGGGATGGCCGGTACAGCTCACCGGCCGGCACCGGAGCGGCGACGACATTGTCGGGCGGCGCCAGCGGGCAGGCCCAGGCCGGATCGTAGGCGCAGGACGGCTGGTAGGCGAAGTTAAGGTCGACGATCAAGCGGCCCTCCCTGCTGCCGAGGTCCGCTCCCTTCACCGTGTCCAAGACGTACCGCCCGCCCCCGTAGGTCTCGGTCCCGGCGAGCCCGTCCCGGATCGGCACGAACAGTCCCCCGCCGTAGGACCCGAGCCACCAGGCGTCGAGCTGGCCGATCCCCGCCAGGTGCAGGCGGCCCACCCGATCGAAGGGTACGACGCCGTCGGTCCCGGTGGCCACGTCGAGGTGCATCGGCTCAACATCGCGGTCGAGGGGGACCTCGAAGCGGAACGACGGGTCGTACGGAGCAACCGCCGGGCCCGGGTAAGCGGCCCGTTCCGGCTCCGGCACGGGTGAGTCCGGGTGGGTAGTGAGGAGCTCAGCCCGCGTCCGGCGCCACAACTCATGGGCCGCCTGCGGATCGGGTTCGGCCCGGACCGCGGCATAGAGGGCGAACACCATCCGGCGCCAGTCAAGCAAGCTGAGCGCCCCGTCCATCCCGTCCTTGGATCCCATGGTCAGCCTTCTGCCCAGATGGCACCGCTCATGCTATGGCAGTGGACCGTCCGCTCCAGGTTTCAGGCCTGCTGGTCACTGTCTGCCTTGACGTGAAAGCCTCCCTGGAGCGCTTGAAGTCGAGCGCGCACACCAAGAAAACGTCGACGTCGCCGGACGGCCCTCGGATCAACACGGTACGGGCCGGCCCACCGGGCCCTTTCGTCCTGGGCTTTTACGCCGCTGCCTGTGGCCGCCGCGCCGGCAACTGTCCTGATTGCAGGCGGATTGTGCACGGAAAACAGGACAGCCGCCGCGCGGCCAAACGCCACTGCCCCGGCTTTCCGGCAGGATGGAGTCGGGGCCGGCCAAGCGCCGGCCCAGGAGTCGGGGCCGGCCAAGCGCCGGCCCAGGAGTCGAGGTTCGG
>DAIQBQ010000206.1:0-5926 GCA_036781065.1 Actinomycetota bacterium | reverse complement strand
CCTGGAGGCCCGCCGTCATGGCAACGATGACCAGCGCGGCGGCCACGGCCAAGGCTTGGGCGCGCCCACGCGACCGGTCGAAACGAGCGAGGGACTTGAGCACCAGTGCCCCTTAGGTGGGATTCGAAGACTGGGGAGACGAAGACAGCGGCAAGGCGAAGTCCATCACGTTCCCGCGTGAAACTGCAACGTCGGACAGAACGGAGGACCGAGGCAGCGGCCTCGCAGGACTGCCGGGATAAGTGTGGTCGCTCACCGCGGGCGGCCGACGCATCGGGGCCGCGATCCGCAGGCAGAGGGAGGCTTACACGCAGAGGACTCAAAGTTTCATGACAACTTGGACGGTCGGTACCCTGTTTGCACCACCTGATGCCACGGTCGGCTGAAAATGGTGCCAGTTGGGTTTGACATGGCACCATCGTGGTGCCATTATGGTGCCATGGACTTACGACCCTATGTAGAGAACCTTCACCGCCAGCTGGCGGTGGCTGCCGAGGCCGGCGGCGAGGACGCCCGGGCCCTCGCCGAGCGCCTCGTCGCCCCGCTGGACTCGGCGGTCCGCCTCACCCTGCAGGACGTGCTCGCTGCCGCCGCCGAGGAGATCACCGTCGAGCTCGCTCCGGGCTCGGTCGAGCTCCGGCTGCGGGGCAGGGAACCCGAGTTCGTTGTCACCGCCCCGGCCACGGTGCTGGGCGGATCAACCGAGGCAGCCGCACCGACCGCGGACCAGGCGCCGGGCCCCCGGTCGACGGCGGGCCTCCCCCCTCCCGCCTTCGATGGCGACGAGGGCAGTATCAGCCGCATCAACCTGCGGATGCCCGACCAGCTCAAAGCCCAGGCCGAGCAGGCCGCTGCAGCCGAGGGGCTGTCGGTGAATGCCTGGCTCGTGCGGGCCGTCTCCGCGGCTGTAGGGCCACTGGCCAAAGCCCGGGAACCCGAAAACCGCCCCGCTCGCGGGGGCCACCGCTTCAGCGGGTGGGCGAGATAACCAGCTAACCCAACCGCCCAATCCAAAACCGTTTCTCAAAACCCTAAGGAGGGCCTGGTCATGCGTACCTTCAACACGCCCGAACCCATCACCGTTCACGTCGAGGTGGGCGCCGGGGACCTCCGCATCATCGCCAGCGACCGCACCGACACCACTGTCGACGTCCGGCCCAGTGACCCCCACCGGAAGGGCGACCTCACTGCCGCTGAGCAGACCCGGATCGACTTCTCGGCCGGACGGCTCGAGGTCAAGTCGCCCAAGGGTTGGAAGCACTACACATTCTGGGGCCGCGGCGAGTCGGTCGCCATCGTGATCGAGGTCCCCACCGGGTCGACCGTCCGGGTTGACGCCGGTATGGCGCCGATCCACTGCACCGGCCGCCTGGGCGACTCCCAGTTCCGCAGCGGCGCCGGCGACATTCACATCGAGGATGTTGGCACCTGCAACGTCATGACCGGAGCCGGGGAGGTCGCCATCGATCGGGCTGGCGGCGACACGGTGGTGACCACCGGCACCGGCGGCATCCGGGTGGGAGCCGCCAACGGAACGGTCTCCGTCAAGAACGCCAACGGCGACACCTGGGTGGGCGAGGCCGCTGGCGACGTCCGGGTCCACGCCGCAAACGGCAAGATCATCGTCGACCGGGCGATGGCCGGCGTCACCGCCAAGAGCGCCTGCGGCGCCCTCAGCTTCGGCGAGGTCCGCCGGGGCGTGGTGGTCGCCCAGACCGCCTACGGCAGCATCGAGGTCGGCGTGCTCGATGGCGTCGCCGCCTGGCTCGACCTGGACACCAAGTACGGCAACGTCAACAACGGGCTCGACGCCGCCCGGCCCGAGCCGGGGGAGGACACCGTCGAGATCCGGGCCGGCACCGCCTTTGGCGACATCACGGTCCGGCGTTCCCGCCCCAAGGCCGGTGCAGCCAACGGCAGTGGCCCCACCGGCAGTGGCCCCACCGGCAGCAATGGAAAGGCGGAGTCATGACCACCGGGTACACGCCCCCTGCGCTCGCCGCCGCCGTCCGCATCCGCGGTCTGCGTAAGTCCTTTGGCGACAAGGTCGTCCTCGACGGCATCGACCTGGACATCGCCGAGGGCACGATCTTTGCCCTGCTCGGCCCCAACGGCGCCGGCAAGACCACGATCATCCAGATCCTCTCCACCCTGCTTCCGGCCGACGGGGGCGAGGTCGAGGTGGCCGGCTTCGATGTGAAGGCCGGTTCCAACGACGTGCGCCACTCGATCGGCGTCACCGGCCAGTTCTCTGCGGTCGACCAGTTGCTGAGCGGACGGGAGAACCTCCGGCTGGTGGCCGACCTGCTGCACCTCGACCGGCCGGCCGGTCACCAGCGGGCCGACGCCCTGCTCGCCCGCTTCGACCTGGCCGGCGCCGCCGGGCAACTGGTCGCCACCTATTCCGGCGGCATGCGCCGGCGGCTCGACCTGGCGATGACGCTGATGGGCGAACCCCGGATCATCTTCCTCGACGAGCCCACCAGCGGCCTCGACCCGCGGAGCCGGCGGACGATGTGGGAGATCGTGCGGGAACTGGTCGCCGACGGGGTCACGATCCTGCTGACGACCCAGTACCTGGACGAGGCCGACCAGCTCGCCGACCGCATCGCGGTCCTCGACCACGGTCGGATCGTCGCCCAGGGGACTCCCGACGAGCTGAAGGCCAGGATCCCCGGCGGGCACGTCCGGCTCCACTTCGCCAGCCCCGGCGCGGCAACCGCGGCCGCCCAGGCCTTCGGCATCGGGGCGGAGCCCAACGACGAGGACGCCCTTCGGGTCCCGACCGACGGCACCCCGGAGTCGCTCCGGGGCATCCTCGACCGGCTCAACGGCCAGGCCGCCGCAGCCGACCGGGTCACCGTGCACCTGCCCGACCTGGACGACGTGTTCCTGGCCCTGACCGGCCAGACCGCCGGCCGGCCACCGACAACGACCGCCTCGACCGGATCGGAGAACGAGCCATGAGCTCTGCCGCCTACGTCCTGCGTGACTCCTCGACCATGCTGCGCCGCGACCTCCGCCACGCCCTGCGCTACCCGATCCTCTCGGTGTCGGGCCTGATGGTGCCCGTGTTCCTGCTGCTGCTCTTCGTCGGCGTGTTCGGCAACACCATGCACGCCGGCCTCGGCCCGGGGGGCGGCCACGGTGGGAAGTACATCGACTACCTGGCCCCGGCCATCATCATCATGACCGCCGGAGCGGCGGCCGCCGGGACCGCCATCCAGATCTGCATGGATATGGGCGAAGGGGTAATCGCCCGGTTCCGGACCATGGCGATCAGCCGGACCTCGGTCCTCACCGGCCAGGTCCTGGGCGGGCTCATCCGCACCACGATCAGCGCTGTGCTGGTCATCGCCGTCGCCATCGGTCTCGGCTTCCGCCCGACCGCCACCCCGGTCGAATGGCTGGCCGCCACCGGCGTCTTCGCGATGCTGACCCTGGCGCTCAGCTGGCTGACCGTGGGCTTCGGCCTGGTCGCCAAGACCCCGGCCGGTGCCAACAGCCTGTCGCTGATCCCGCAGTTCCTGCCCTTCATCTCCAGCGCCTTCGTGCCGACCTCGTCGATGCCGGCCGGCGTCCGCTGGTTTGCCCAGAACGAGCCGTTCACACCGGTCATCAACACGCTCCGGGGCCTGCTCACCGGGACGCCGATCGGCCACAGTGCCGCCCTCGCCGCCGTCTGGTGCGCTGCCCTCGCCGCCTTCGGCTACCTGATCGCCCGGAGCCGGTACAACCACAACCCGGCGACTCCCCAGCGGGCGCTGTAGCCTCGATGCTCGAGCAGCGGCGGCCCGAGCCCCGGCCCAAACCCGCGGAAAGGCCCTCCTGGCAGGTTGGCCGGCGCCTGCCCAGGCCAGCACCGGCAGGTAGGGTTGTTGTTGCTGGCCCGTCAATCCCTGAGCAGGAGGAGAGCGACGATGGGTAACCGCCCGAACCACTTCGAGATCCCGGTGGACGACCCCGACCGGGCCGCGGCCTTTTACACGGCCGTCTTCGGCTGGGAGATCAACGCCTTTCCCGGCTCGCCGAGCTACTACGGGCTCGCCAAGACCGGCGAGGGGCAGCCGGGCATCGATGGCGCCCTGATGCAGCGGGCGGAGGGCAACACGGGGACACGGATCACGATGGGTGTCGAGTCGATCGAGGAAGCCACGGCGCTGATCACTGCCAACGGCGGCACCCTGGAGCAGGGCAAGACGCCGATCCCGGAGATGGGCTACTTCGCCACCTTCCGGGACACCGAAGGAAACCCGATCGGCATCTTCCAGTACGACCCGTCAGCGACGATGTAGCCGAGAGCGCAGCGCTCCGGTCACGACCCGCTCGGGCCGCCAGCGCCCCCGTGGGATCATGGCCGTCCATGTCAGGCCAACCTCAGGTGTGGCAGGAGCCGGCGGTCGGGGGGATCGCCGACCCGGCGATCTTCAACCTGAGCGGGATCGAGCAGATCCGGGCTTGGGACCGCGGGCTGGTCCCGGCCCCACCGATTGCCCGGCTCACCGGCATCCGGATCTCGGCGGCGGGGGAGGGGACCTGCTCGTTCACCATGCCCGTGCACGGCTGGCTGGTCAGCCCGACCGGCACCTACCCGATCGGTGTCCTTGCGGTCTTCGCCGACCCCCCGCTCGGCTGCGCCATCCAGACCACCCTGCCCGCGGCGACCCCCTACACGACCGCCGAGATGTCCATTACCGCACTGCGACCGGTGACGCCGAGCAGCGGCACGATGGTGGGCAACGGCACCGTCATCCACGCCGGCCGCCGGATGGCCCTCTCCGATGTCGCGATCCTCGATGCCGGCGGCCGGCTGGTCGCCCACGGCACATCCCGGTGCATGACGCTGCCCCGGCTGGAGACCTTGCCTCCGGTCGATCGCCTCCAGCCCGTCGCAGAGCCGGACGATGCCCGCGACCCCTGGCGCCGTGAACCGGCCGGAGCCGTTGTGCCGCAAGAGGTGTGGGAGTCCAGCGACGGTCTGGCGATCTGCCGGGGACTGATCGACGGGTCCCTGCCCAGGCCCCCCATCGAGCACCTGACCGGGCTCCGGTTGACCGAGTCTGCCCCCGGCGAGGCGACCTACATCCTCCCGGCGAGCGGCTGGCTGACCTCGCCCACCGGCTACGTCGAGGGGGGCATGGTGGCGCTCGTCGCCGACGCCGCCGCCCAGACCGCCATCCTCACCACCGCGCCGGCCGGAACTGCGGTGGCGTCGGTCGACCTCAAGGTCAACTTCCTCCGCCCCTGCCTGCCAGACGGTCGGGACCTGATCGCCCGCGGCAAGGTCGTACACCAAGGGCGCAGCGTCGTGATCGCCGGGTCGGAGGTGCTGAACGGCGATGGCAAGCGGGTCGCCCTGGCGACCGGCTCGGCCCTGCTCCAGCCCGGCCGTCCCGCCGCCCTGGACTAAGCGCGAAGCGAACTTCAGATCAGCCGCCGCTCCGCCGCCCACCGGGTCAGCTGGTAGCGGCTCGACAGCTGGAGCTTGCGCAGCACCGCGGAGACGTGGGTCTCCACGGTCTTGATCGAGATCCCCAGGTTCCGGGCTACCTGCTTGTAGGCGTAGCCCCTGGCGATCAGCCGCAGCACCTCCCGCTCGCGGGGGGTCAGCTGGTCGAGCTCCGGGTCGGCCGCTCCCGCTGGCCCAAAGGGGGCCCCGCCCTCGGCCGGCCCGCCGGCGAAGGCGTCGAGAACGAAGCCGGCCAGCCGGGGGGAGAACACCGCATCGCCGTCCTTCACCCGCCGGATGGCGTCGGTGAGGTCGGCGGGTGAGATCGACTTCGTCACGTAGCCCCGCGCCCCAGCCCGGATGACTGCGATCACGTCCTCGGGGGCGTCGGAGACGGACAGCGCCAGGAAGTGGACCTCGGGGGCGGCCTGGTGCACCGCCTCCAGCACCGCCCGCCCCCCGCCGGCGGGCATGTGG
>DAIQBQ010000205.1:0-5944 GCA_036781065.1 Actinomycetota bacterium | reverse complement strand
GTGGCTCGCTTCGCGCCGGCAAGGAGGGCGGCGAAGAGTTCGTGGAGTGCCCCCTCACGGCCTCCTCCCCCCGCGAAGCGGGGGGGAGGGGGCGGGGGGGGGGGGCCAGTTGCTCGGGCCCGGGCTCCGCCAGCTCCTCCAGGCGCCCGCCGGCGGTGGGCGGGGGGAGCCAGGTCTGGTCCTGGGGGAGGTTGATGACGCTCTCGAAGCCTTCGGGGGCGGTGGTGGGCGGCTCCGGGTAGCTGACGAACCAGCTCTCGAAGTGGTCGTCGAGCACCCCCTGGGCGGACGGGAAGAAGACGGTGGCCAGCGGCTCCGGGCTGATGTCGAGGGACTTCAGCGGGGCGACCCGCGGGTGCTCACCGATGATCAGGTTGGCTGACCCCCGCTTGAAGACCGAGAGCCCGACCTTACCCTTGAAGTAGATCGACGACTTCATCAGCAGGCCGCGGAACTCGCAGAAGTTGGCGGACCCCGAGCTGAGCGGCAGCCAGTCCCAGCGCGGGCGGGCGATGGTGACCCGCATGCACAGCTGCCCGTCCAGGTCGTACTGGCTCGAGACCGTGGAGTCCTCCACCTTGAAGTCCAGGTTTGCCTTGTGCTTGGGCATGCCCCAGATGCCTTTGCCGCCCTTCACCGAGATGTCGGTGGACACCGGCAGGTCGAAGACGTACTGGCCCATGTCGTAGTGGCCGCGCAGCAGCAGTGGCAGCAGCGGGGGCGACGCCCGCAGCCCGTGCGTGCAGCCGATCCCGACGCTGAACTCGATGTACTTGCCGATATTGGTGAGTTGATAGTTGATCACCGTGATCAGCAGCACCCCGCGGTCGGGCGATATCCGCAGCGGGTGCAGTTCATTCCCGGGGAGCAGGTGCTCAGCGGCGGTGGCGTCGATCGAGTAGGCGGCCATGAGTGCCGGCGAGTGGTGCCCGGCCACCGGCAGTGTGAACGGGATTTCGTCCACCAAGGATTGGCGGCCGGCGTTGCGGGCGAGGCGGGACGGCATTCCCAATTCTGGCTCCCGATCTGCGTTCTCTAGAGTATAGGGCTAACCGAGTTCCTCGAGGATGAGCGGGAAGATCGCTTGCGGCGAATTGGTGCCCATGAAGACGTCGAGGTGACCGATGCCGGGCAGGACGCGCAGGGTGTGAAAGTTCGGCCGTAGATCGTTGAAGTACGCGAACGTTCGCTCCTGGCTGACGGGGAGGAAACACCGGTTGTTGGCTCCGGCCATGAAGCAGAACCGGGCGTCGGTCTTCGGGGGCTCGGCGACGTAGCTTTCCGGCAGGCCGGGCAGCCCGTCGACCGACACCAGGTGGCCTGCCCGCACGCAGCGGGCCATCTGCAGGAAGAAGGTGATGGGGACGTTGCCGAACTCGTGGCGCATCCAGTCGTGGGTCTGGTCGCTGATCGTCTCGTGCGACCACAGCGTCGGGTGGCCGACGCCGTAGGAGTAGCTGGAGAGCCGGCACACGTCGTTGTCGCACTCGTGGTGGGTGAGGCGCACCCAGGCCAGGAGCGCCGAGGCAACGATGTCCGGTGACTCCAGGCCCCAGGCCGGGTTGAGGTACCGGGTGACCAGCCGCGTCGCCGAGTGGAGGTATTCGATCTTCCAGCGGGCCAGCGTGGGAATCACCGGGTGGAGTGACACCGCGTTGGAGACGACGGTGGTGACCTTCGGGAGCAGCCCGGCGACCGCCGACATCATGAAGCTGGTCGACCCCTGGCAGTGGATCACCGCCTTCACCTCGTCGGCGCCGGTGCGGTCCACAATCGTGTCCACCGCCTTGGGGTGGTCGTAGGCGGCGGCCTTGTCGAGGGTCCACTGGTTGGCCGGGAGGTCCATGCTGGCCCGCCAGTTCTCCAGCCACACGTCGTAGCCGGCGTCGGCCAGCATGGTGGGCAGGGGCAGGTCGATCGGTGCCCGGAAGATGTTCGCCCGGACCCCGGCGCCGTGGACCAGCACCACCGGGCCTTTCGTGGGGGCGGTGCCGCCCAGCAGGTGGATCAGGTTGCACGCCAGGTTGTCCCCAGCCACGAAGGGGACGACCTCTTCCTGGTACTGGGCCACCCGTGGCTCCTTTACGTTCCACGGCCGGTGGGGCATCCCCCGGGCCAAGTGAATCCACCGGTACCAGCGAGTATAGGCAGTTCGGGGCTTCGTCCGGGAGGAGGCGGCCGGGAAGCAGCGACGGCGCCCGGACGGGCGGCGGCGTACTCGTCGTAGAGTCCCAGCAATACTCGGTTCAGGCTCCCCGAATTGGGAAGGCGGTGCTCTGGCGTGGCCGACCGGTACGACGCGGTGGTGGTGGGCTCGGGCTTCGGCGGCGCGGTGGTGGCCGCCCGGTTGGCGGAAGCGGGACGGTCGGTCTGCGTGCTGGAACGGGGTCGCCGGTGGGCGCCGAGGGAGTTCCCCCGCAGCTTTGCCCGGATCCGCCAAGCGGTATGGGACCCGTCGGCCAGCTACGGGTTCCTCGACTACCGGGTCTTCCGGCGCATCGACGTCATCCAGGGGTGCGGCGTGGGCGGGGGATCGCTGCAGTACTTCAACGTCCAGCTGCGCACCCCCCCGGAGATCTTTTCCCGGCCCGAGTGGCCCGAGCCGTTTTCGCGGGCGCTACTCGACCCCCACTACGACCGGGTGCAGGACGTGGTCGAGGCGGCCCCACTGGTCCCGCCTGAGGGCGAGCAGATGCCGGGGCGGGCACGGGCCTTTCTGGCCGGGGCCGCCCGGGCCGGCTTCGCCGCGGAGCTGGTCCCGCTTGCGGTCCACACCGGTCCCACCCGGGCGAACCCCGTCAGCGGGCGCATCCAGGAGCCCTGCGACTTCAACGCCGACTGCCTGATCGGATGCCGGACGGCGGCGAAGAACAACCTCGACGTCACCTTCATCCCGATGGGCGAGCGTCACGGGATGGAACTGCGGCCGCTCCACCAGGCGGAGCGGATCCGGCCGGCCGAGGGCGGAGGCTACACGGTTGTCGCCCGCCGCTACGACCCGGCTCAGCCGGGCCGGTTCGACCGGTGCGAAGTGACCGGGAGCGTGTTGGTGCTCTCGGCCGGGACCCTCGGGTCGACAGAGCTGCTGCTCCGGGCCAGAGACGTCGACCGTACCCTGCCGCGGCTCCCGGCCTCGGTGGGAAGGTACTTCTCGGGGAACGGCGACATGATCTTCGCCGGGGCCGGGGGCACCGACGAGGAGGTCGACCCCAGCCACGGGCCGTCGATCACCGTGGGGGCCTTAGTCCAGCGGCCCGGGTCCCCGTACCTGATCACGCTCCAGGATCTCGGCTTCCCACCGACGGTGACGTCGATCCTGGACGAGGTGATGCTGACCGGGGCCAAGCTGGGCAGCATCTGGCGGGCGCTGTCGAGCTACGTCGGAGCGGTCCGCGGCCGGCGGCGCTTCGCCGCCGAGGAGCTCTTCCTCGGGTCACCGATCCCGCACTCCCTGCCCTACCTGGGAATGGGCACCGACGCCCGGGACGGGGTGTTCAGCATCGCCCCGGACGGGCAGCTGGTGCTTGCCTGGGACCCGGCGGCGAGCATGGGCATGTTCGCCGAGATGGAGGCGGCGATGAAGGCGATGAGCGAGGGCCTGGGCGGCCACTACGTCCCGAGCCTGCTCTGGCGCCGCCCGTTCCGCCACCTGCTGACCGCCCACCCGCTGGGGGGGTGCGCGATGGGTTCGTCGGCGGCGCTGGGGGTGGTGGACCACAGGGGCCAGGTCTGGGGCCACCCCGGTCTTTACGTGGCCGATGGCTCGGTCATCCCCGGCCCGCTGGCGGTCAACCCCTCAATGACGATCGCCGCCCTCGCCGACCGCATCGCCTACTGGATGCTCCACGACCGGGAGATCACCGGATCCGGCTCCTGATCGCCCGGTCAGCCCCGGGTGGCGACTGCCTTCCGGGCGAGCTGCTTGGCTGTCGGTACCCGCAGGTTTGAGATCAGCTTCAGGCGATGCATGACCCTGATCACCATCCAGGAGATGTCGACCTGCCACCACTCCAGGCCGTGCACGGCCGAGCTGGGGAAGGCGTGGTGGTTGTTGTGCCAGCCCTCACCGCAGGAGACCAGGGACATCAGCCAGTTGTTGGTGCTCATGTCCCCGGTGTCGTAGGGGCGCTTACCGTAGAAGTGGCAGATGGAGTTGATGCTCCAGGTCACGTGGTGGAGCAGGAAGATCCGCACCAGGCTGCCCCACACCAGGGCGGTGAGGGCGGCGTGCCACGACCCGGTGACCGCCAGCGCGATGCCGGGGGCCAGGGCGAACGAGACGGCGACCAACAGCGGGAACAAATTGCTGACGATGCGCATGCCGCGGTCTTTCTGGAGGTCTGGGGCAAACCGGGAAACGACACTGGTCTCCTCGACGAAGAACCATCCGATGTGGGCGTGCCACAGCCCCTTGACGACCGCCTTGAAGCCGTCGCCCTCGACCAGGTGCGGAGAGTGCGGGTCGCCTTCGCGGTCGGTGAACATGTGGTGGCGCCGGTGGTCGGCCACCCAGCGGATCACCGAACCCTCGACGGCGAGGGAGCCGGCGATCGCCAGGACGATGCGGACGGCGGGTGGGGCGTCGAACGCCCCGTGGGTCAGCATGCGATGGAAGCCGATGGTGACGCCCAGGATCGAAACCAGGTACAGGCCGATGAGCAACCCGAGGTCCAGCGCCGAGATCCCTCCCCAAAGGAAGCGGAGCCCGACGAGGAACCCGGCGAACGGGATGGTGGTAATGCAGATCGTCAGCCGGCGCTGCAGCTTGATCGGGCCGGCGACCTCGGTGATCGCTACAGGTTTGCGGCTTGGAGCGGAGAGCTCCCGGGACAGCGTTTCCTCTTCGGTTTGGTTTGGTGACATGGTCCTCACTGGGTTGGGGACGGGACATTGGATCAGGCAGCGACGAGCAACGCATCGGCGCGGGCACCGCCGAAAGGGGAGAAATCGCACGGCGTGGAAAACACGGTACCGGCACCGCCCGAACAAGGGGGCCGACCCAGGGCGGACCCTAGCACAACGCCTCGAACTCACCCCAAACCCGTTTGGTCTTCGGCCGCACCCGTACGCAGGCGCTGGTAGCGCTGGGGTAGCGGGTGTTTGCATTCACCTGGGGCGGTGTGCCGTCGCGATCTAACCGATTTGCGTATCGCGTCCGGGCGGCGCGGCCAGGCAGCCGTTCGTCACGCTGGGTCCTCGCCGGGACGCACCATTCCCGGGCCACACCCTTCGCGTCGCCCAATCCATACTCGAACGCGGCGCCGAATACCCTGCGACGCCGAGGCAAGGGCACCGCTGGCCGGGCGGCTAGCAACCAGGCCCAACGGTTCCACATTGGCGCTCGGCACTGGCAGGTAGCGAAGGAAAGGAAAATGCCATGAGATTTCTGCCGACCAAGATTCACGGGGCACTGGATTACATCGTTGGGATCGCCCTCATCCTTGCCCCCAACCTGTTCCACTTCTCGGCGCTGGGGGGTCCGGCGGTCTGGGTCCCGCGAGTGCTGGGCATCGGCCTGATCGCCTACAGCATCTTCACGAACTACGAGTGGGGCGTCATCCGGGCGCTGCCGATGGCCTACCACCTGGTCGTTGACTTCGTCGCTGCGATGTTCCTCGCTCTCTCGCCGGTGATCTTCGGGTTCACCCACCACGGCCTCAATGCCTGGCTGCCGCACGTCGTCGTCGGCGTGGCAGTTATCGCGGTTGTCCTGGTGTCGCAGACCCAGACCGGCAACGGCCGCCGTTCCGCGGAGCCCTCCGAATCGCTGAGCGGGCAGGCCTCCTGGATGCCCGGCGCCACGGAGGCCGACCGGAGGGCCGAGATGAACCGGCTCCGCCCCCAGCAGTAGCTGAACCGGCTCAGTCCGCACCACCAGCATCGAACACTCCCCGATCCGCCCCGGAGCCACCGCGCGAGCCCGACGCCGCGCGGGCCGCCTCCG
>DAIQBQ010000204.1:0-5955 GCA_036781065.1 Actinomycetota bacterium | reverse complement strand
TGTACCAGGGCGCGGCCGGGGCGATCTGCGCGGCCCGCCACAGCGCCTGCTCGGAGCGGGCCGCGGCGCCGGCTGCCATGCCGGCCAGCGTCGTTCGCACCTGCTCCCACAGCGTGCGCCGCTCGTGCAGGTTCCGGACCAGCCGGGCCATCTCTGCCGGGCCGTCGGCCACCAGCAACGGCTCCAGATCCCCCAGGTCGAGGCCGGCCACCCCGCCCCGCCAGGTCACGAACGGGATGGCGCCGAGGTCGCCCAGGCTGACCGTGAGCGGCGGCGGGACCAGGGCAACCCGGGGCGGCGCCGCCGGGGCCACATCCGGGTCCGGCCACCGGCCCAGCGTCGCCAGCGACGGGTCGACCCGGAGCTGGTCCGCCAGGTCCGGGGCCAGCGGGCGCAGCTCGTCCCGGATCGCCCGGAGTGGGGCGAGCAGGTCGGCCCCGGCTCCGGGTTGGAGGCTGCCGAAGCGGGGCCCCGCGGGTAGCACGCCGGCGGCCCAGAGTCCCTCGGAGTCATCCGGCGACAGGGGGCCGGCTGCTGCGCCCACTTCCTCCAGGACGACCGCAGGGCTGTCCGGTGCAAGGTCCTGGGCAAACGCCTGACCCCGCCGGGAGGTGCACAGGACGAGGTCTGCCGTCCCGATCGCCCACGCCTCCAGCGATTTGAGCCGCCCGGGCAGCGTCGCCGCCGGCCCGGATTGGAGGGCCGGCCACCAGCGGAGGAGCTCCTCGGCCCAGTGCTGCGCCGGGCGCTCCAGGTGGTACAGGCGGGCCGCCTGCGGCTGGGTGGCGGCGATCAGCGGGTCGAACCGCTCGAAGGCGGCCGGCCCGGGGACGAGTACCGCCGAGTAGTGGAAGCGGCGGCTCTCGAACCAGGCGTCCCAGTCGGTCTCGGCGGCCACCTCGACCCCGTCGGCGAGCAGGTCGTCCACGCTGCTGGCGGGCCCGGTCAGCAGCGTCACCCGGGAATCCGGCCAGAGCTGGGCGATCGAGACCGCCAGCCGGCGGAGACAGCCACTGCCGCATGCCGGCCAGCCCCAGGCGCTGTCGGTGACGATCAGCACCCGGTCCAGGCTCTCGGCGTCCCGGGCCTGGAGGATGTCGTGGTCCGGGAACGGCGGCGTGGCGAAGGACGGGCGGGCGGCCAGCCGCTCCCGCCACCGGGCCAGCAGGATCGGCTGGTTGGCGAAAACCCGGCGTTCCGACTCCACCCGGCTGCTCGAGCCCCACCGGACGTGGCGGACCTTCGACCGGGGCTCGTAGACGGTGCGGAGGCCGAGCTCGGACAGGGCGAAGCACAGGTCGACATCCTCGCAGTAGCCGAGCGGGTAGGCCGGGTCGAAGCCACCGACCTGAGCGAAGACGCTGCGGCGCATCACCAGGCACGCCGCCGACCCGTAGTCGGCGTAGCGGCGGAAGCGGTAGGGGAGCGCCTCCGGGTCGTCGCCGTCGCCGAGCGCCCGGGTGGACCCGTCGCACCCGACAACCCCCCCGGCCTCCTGCAGCCGGCCGTCGATATGGAGTAGGCGGGGCACGGCGGCACCGGCGATCGGATCGTGCTCCAGCGCCTCGATCAGGGGGGGGAGCCAGCCGGCCTCGACGAAGGCGTCGCTGTTGAGGATGCAGACATAGGTCCCGGTAGCGTGGAGGACGCCCTGGTTGGCACCTGGGCCGAAGCCGACGTTGCGGTCGTTGTAGATCACGGTGGCGCCCTCGAGGGTGTGGAGGAGCTTGGTCGTGTCCGGCGGGGATGCGTTGTCGACCACGATCAACTCGTAGCTGGCCTCGGTATTGGCGGCGAGGGCGTCCACCGCAGGCCTGATCCACTGGGTCCCGCCGTAGGTGACCATGATCACCGACACAAGCGGGCGGTCGCCCGGTGCTTGGCCTGGCCCGGTCACGGGGATGAGGTCTGCTCGGGCGGGGTCGGTTCGGACGGGGTCGGTTCGGGCGGGTTGGCGATCTTGCGGAGCCGGCCGTAGGCGCTCCGCAGCTCCGCCGTGTACCGGAAGGTGCGGGTCGCCCGCAAGCCCACCAGCTCGGCCGCGATGGCTGCCCGGGCGGCAGCCTCGGCCGCCAACTCCGACTCCGCCTGGGCGACCCGATCCTGCGCCCGGGAGGCCTCCTCCCGGAGCCGGGCCGCCTCCGCCTTCAGGGCGGCGATCTCCTCCTCCGCCTTGCGTAGGTGGTTGGCGAAGACCATGCGCTCGGTGGCCAGCCGCCGGCTGCGGGCGTCGTGGGCGGTGGCGAGGTGGGCGAGCTGCTCCTCCAGGGCGGCGGCGCGCTCGGCGTCCGGCAGCGGCTCGGGCTCATGGCGGCGCCGGGCAGCGGCGGCGATCGCCTCGGCGACGGTGTCGAGGGTGGCGTCCAGCTCCTTGTGCAGCATGGCCAGCGTCCCGGGTGCCGCCGGGGTGGCCAGGGCCAGCGCCAGCGCCCCGGCGAGGCCGGCGGGCGAGGGGGCGACGATGGCCGGCTCACCGGCAACCTCGTCGACGCCGTCGAACGCCAGGGCGCGCTGGGCCCCGCCGGGACCCCAGCCGAGCAGCACGGTGGGCCGGCCGTGGGAGGCGGCGACGAGCGCCCCGCGGAGGGTGGTGGCGGCAAAGGCGGCGCAGGCGGTGACTGCGGCGGAGAGGTCCTCCAGGCCGGCGGTTGCCGGCAGCCGGAAGGTGGCGCCCCCCTCACCGGCGGCGCCGAGGGCGGCGACCAGGGCGTCGGTGCAGGCGTCGTCGCCGGGGCAGCCGGTCTCGGCGACCACCAGGTCCAGGCCGGGCCGCTCCCGGCGGAAGGCGGCCAGCGCTCCGGCCAGGGCGGGCAGGTCCGGGATCAGCCGGCCATGCGCCTCGATCACCAGCGGTGATCCGTGTCCCGGGTACCAGCCCATAAGGCGCAGGTAGTCCAGCCGTTTGGCGAGCAGCTCCGGCGGATGCAACCGCGAGGCGAGCAGGGCGAGGTCGGGCACCAGGCCCGGCTCGGCGCCGGCCTTCGCCGCCCGCAGAGCGTCGCGGGAGGACACGTCGGTGACCGTGATCGGGGTGAGGGCCGCCGAGCGGAGCCGGGCGGCCTGGCGGGCGGTCGGTTGCCGGTCGAGGGTGACCCCAAGCCACCACGCCGGGCAGTCCCCGCCTGGTCCCTCGACAAAAAACCGGTCCGGGCTCAGCTCGTCGACCGCCCCGGCGTCGATCCCGTACCAGGCCGCCAGCTCGCCCGGGTCAGGGAAGAGGGCGGTTCCGGCGATGACCGCGCAGTCCAGCTCCCGGGCCAGCTCGGCGACCCGCTCCGGCCGCCAGGGGCCGAGCGTTTCCGGGGGGTCGCCCCCGTCCCGGGGGCCGAGCCGGCGCGCCCCGAGGGGCGACGCGGCCGCTATCTCGGCCCGGGGGAGCCGCTCGCTGAGCTCCCGGCGCAGGACGGCGAGGACGAGGGCGTCCGCGAAGCCTCCGGTGTCGAAGGTCCCCCAGACGCCGACCCGGCAAGGAACGTCCGAGACGACCGCTCCACCCACGGGGTCCCTCACATCCTTCCTTTCCGCCCGGTCTGAGCAGATGTCGGGAATCCGGGTTAAGAGCATAGCGAGATGCGGTCCCGCTGTTTCCGGCTGCAGGTCGCTTCGGCCGTTTTGGAGGGCCGGGGGCTATGATTCTGCCCCGCACCCGCGCCGCCGGTCCGGTTTCGGAAGGGTTCTCAGTGGCTTCGACGAGTGAACTACAGCAACGCGCCACCGAACCGTCACCCGTCGCCGGCATTGGCCACAGCTTCGACGTCGGGTTCGCCGCCTGCGCGGCGGTGTGCTTCCTGCTGTGGGACTGGCTCCTCCAGGCGGGGCTGCTCGTCGTCGACCTCCGCGGGCGGAACCACTACTACACCGCCGTCGCCATCTCGCTGCTGCACGGCCACCTCTGGGTGCCGAGGCGGTTCCTGCAGAACGAGTGCTTCATCGTCCACCACCGCTGCTACGGCTACTACGGGCTCGCCCCGTCGATCCTGCGCCTGCCGGTGGCCCTGTTTGGCCCCAAGGTCGCCTACACCAACGCCACCGAGGGCTTCTACTTCGACCTGGGCTGGCTCGTGATCGTGGCCTCCGCCTGGTGGTGCGCCCGGCAGTTGATCGACCTGTGGTCTCCGGGCCTGGGCAGGCGCGCCCAGCGGATCATGGGTGCGCTGTGCGCGGCCGTGGCCGGAGCGTCGCCGCTGCTGTTCCTCGGGAGCCGCCCGATGGTGTACGAGGAGGCCATCCTGTGGGGGGTGGCCTTCGGGAGCCTGGCGCTCGGCCTCGCCATCTCCCTGTACCTGCGGCCGAGGGCGCGGACGGCGATCCTGCTGATCCTGGCCGACGCCGGGGGCGTCTTGTCCCGCCCGACGATCGGGGCGGCGGGGGTCTTCGCCACCGCGGTGCTGGGCATCATGATCTGGCGCCGCGGACGGGCCGCCCGCCAGCCGGGAGCGCTGGGCGACCCCCGGAGGCAGCTGCGTTGGGGGGCCGTGCTGATCGTCGGAGCCGTGCTCGCGCTGGCTTCTTCACCGATCTCGATGGCCTTGAAGTTCGGCACCCCGTCGCCGCCCTTCCGGGACCAGCTGACCATCGGGCACAAGCCCAGACAGCTCCGGGTCTACGAGCACCCTGGAGGTTTCAACCTGGCGGTCCTCCCGACCAAGGTCTGGTCGACGATCGACCCGGTGTCGCTGCGGATTTTCCGGCGCCCGCCTTATATCTGGCTGGGGGAGCGGCACCCAACCCTGGTCTGGCCGGCGCACCGGAGCGATCTTGACTGGGGCCCGACGTCGGGTGTGCCGCCCGTGCTGCCGTTCACCACGCTGGCCGTGCTGGTTGGGCTCGGGGTGGTCGGTGCCGCCGGCGTGCGCTGGTACCGGCACCGGGGGCCAGACCCGGCGCTGGCGATCACGGCGTTGACCCTGGTCAGCGCCCTCGGCGCGGTGGCCCTCGACCAGATCTTCCCGGGACAGGCCTACCGGTACCTGGCCGATTGGCTGCCACCGTTCTTCATCGTTGCCCCCGTGGGCCTCGCCGTGGCCGGGGCCCGGCTGGAGCGGGCCTCGGAGCACCGGGTAGTGCTGGTCGGAGCGGTGGTCACGGTGCTGGTGGCGGCCCAGCTGTTCGCCCAGGTCGGCATCGCGGTCTACAACAACGTGACCGCCGGAGGGGAGCGACCGAACGGCTGCTACACCCGGTTCGACCCGATCGGCGCCGCCCGCAGCTGGTTCTGCCCGCCGGCGGCGTTGGAGCCCGGGGGGCCTCCGGGCGGGCCCAAGGCGTGAGCGGCGGCAAGCCGGGGGTGTTCCTGGACCGGGACGGCGTCCTCAACGAGGTGCGGATGGACGGCGAGACGGCCTCGACGCCGCGGACCGTCCAGGAACTGCACATCTACCCCGACGCCCGGCGGGAGCTTGAACGGCTCCGGGACGCCGGGTTCGTTCTGATCGTCGTGAGCAACCAGCCAGACATTGCCCGCGGGGACCTGACCGTCGGGGCGGTGGAAGAAATCAACGCGGAGCTCACCCGGTTGCTCCCACTTGACGGGGTGTCCTACTGCCCGCACGACTCGCGCGACGGCTGTGTATGCCGAAAGCCGAAGCCGGGGCTTGTGCTGGCTGCCGCGGATCGTTGGGGCGTGGACCTGTCCCGGAGCTCGTTGATCGGCGATCGATGGGTCGACATCGCCGCCGCGGCGTCAGCCGGGATCGATGGGATCCTCCTCCGCCGCCCCTGGAGTTGGGACGCCACCAGCCAGGGCAGGCCGCCGCCAGATCTGGTCCCGACTGCGTCCTTCGATACGCTAGCTGGGTGCGTGGACTTCGTACTTAGTGCCTGGTTTGCAGGCTAGCTCCGCTAGGCCTGAAAGATCTGCACGTGGCACCCCTCGCTACGCTTTTGTGTGTAAAGAACGGTCATATCAGGCTGTCACAAAATGAAGGCGGTCCCAGAGCCGTCAGAAACGTCGAG
>DAIQBQ010000203.1:0-5983 GCA_036781065.1 Actinomycetota bacterium | reverse complement strand
GGCAGCTGCTCGCCGCCACCCCGCCGGCGCAGGTCCGCCGGGCGCTGATCACCGGCAGCGGCGGGCCGTTCCGGGGCAGGACCCGAGCCGAGCTGGCCGGGGCGAAGGTCGAGCAGGCGCTGGCGCATCCAGTCTGGGCGATGGGCCCGAAGATCACCATCGACTCGGCGACGCTGATGAACAAGGGCCTGGAGGTGATCGAGGCCCACTTCCTGTTCGGGTTCACCTACGACGAGATCGACGTCGTCATCCACCCGCAGAGCATCGTGCACGCCATGGTCGAGACCATAGACGGGGCGGTCTTCGTCCACGCCGCCCCGCCGGACATGCGGCTCCCGATCCAGCTCGCCCTGCTCTGGCCCGAGCGGTTGGGGCCACCGGGAGGCAAGCGGCTGGACTGGCCGAGCGTCGGCTCGTTGACCTTCGAACCGCCGGACCCGGCGACCTTCCGGTGCCTGGCGCTGGCCTACGAAGCCGGGCGGAAGGGCGATACCTACCCGGCGGTCCTGAACGCCGCCAACGAGCGGGCGGTAGCCGCCTTCCTGGACGGCCGGCTCAACTTCCTGGCGATCGCCGAGGTCGTCGAGGCGGTGCTGGAGGCACACCAACCGGTCGCCCCCTCGCTGGAGGGGGTGCTCGAGTCGGACCAATGGGCCCGGACCCGCGCCTCCGCCGATATTGAGCGCATCATGGAGTCATCACGAGAAGGAGCGAGGTGAGCCGTGAGCGGTAGCTGGGGCGTGCTGGCGTTCGTCGCCACGCTGGTCGCCATGGTGATGATCCACGAGTCCGGTCACTACTCGACCGCCCGGCTGTTCGGGATGAAGGTCGAGGAGTTCTTCTTCGGCTTCGGCCCGCGCATCGTGTCCTGGCGCCGGGGCGAAACCGAGTACGGGGTCAAGGCGATCCCGGCCGGGGGCTACGTGAAGATCTCCGGCATGAACGAGCTCGCCCTGGTCCACGACGCCGAGGTGGCCGAGAGGCGGGGCCGCGCCATCGACCAGGCCGCCGACGACGGCCGTTACTTCAAGGACAAGCCAGCCTGGCAGCGGGCGATCGTCCTCGCCGCCGGCTCGGCGACCCACTTCATCATGGGCATCGTCATCCTCACCCTGATGTTTGCCGTGCTCGGCGTGATCGGCAACGCCACGACCACCCTGGACTCGGTCACGGCCAGCGTCCAGTCCCGCACCGGCACCGCCGGCCCGGCGGCAAAGGCGGGCCTGAAGGCCGGCGACACGATCGTCCAGGCCGACGGCCAGAAGATCACGAAGTGGGACCAGATCGTCACGGTCATCAGCAGCCACGCCGAGCAGCCGGTCAGCCTGGTCGTCGACCGATCCGGCAAGCTGGTCCACCTGACCGTCACCCCGGAGACCGCACCGGCCCCGACCGCCAAGGACCCGAACGCCACCAAGGGGTTCATCGGCGTGTCGCCCCGGGTGCAGGAGCTCCGCCAGCCGCTCCCGCAGGCCGTGTGGTCGGGCAGCAAAGAGACCGGCCTGCTGATCTGGGACAGCCTCCAGAGCATCGGCGCGCTGTTCTCGCCGTCGGGGATTCACCACATCTTCTCCCGGATGGACCAGACGACGCAGAACGCGAGCGGCAAAGCGTCCTCGTCGCAGTCGGACACCTCGGCGCAGCCGATCGGCCTCGTCGGGGGCGCGCGGCTCGCCGGGCAGGCGGTGGAGACCGGGCAGGGCCAGCCGCTGCTGCAGCTGCTCGCTGCCTTCATCGTCTTCCTGGGCGTGCTGAACCTTATGCCGCTGCCTCCGCTCGACGGCGGTCACCTGCTGGTCCTGGCGCTGGAGAAGATCCGCGGGCGGCCGGTTGATGCCCGCAAGGTCATCCCCGTCGCCGCCTTCGTGCTCAGCGTGATGATCGTGCTGAGCATCGCCATCCTCTATCTTGACCTGGCCCACCCCATCGCGAACCCGTTTGGGTAACTGCCTAAATACACGGTCTCACCCCCTGGGGTGAACCCCTGGGGGAGTTCCAACTTAGGGCTGTGGATACGGTTGTGAAGCCGCTAAGATTCGCGACCATCCAAGGGCGGGCGAGTTCGGGGAGGCACGATGAGGATTCGAATAGGGATAAACGGCTTCGGTCGCATCGGTCGCAATTTCACCAGGGCGGTGCTGAGCCGCCCCGAAGCAGGCGTCGAGATCGTCGCAGTCAACGACCTTTCCGATGCCAGGGTGCTGGCGCACCTGCTGCACTACGACTCGGTCCTGGGGCCGCTCGACGAGGGGGTCAAGGTCGGCGACGGGGAGATCGCGGTCAACGGCACCTCATTCAAGGTGCTTGCCGAGCGGGATCCGGCGGCATTGCCCTGGGGGGATCTGGGTGTCGACGTTGTCGTCGAATCGACCGGCATCTTCACCGACCGGGAGGGGGCTGGCAAGCACCTGGAGGCCGGCGCCCCGCGGGTGGTCATTTCCGCCCCGGCCACCGATCCCGACTGCACGATCGTCATGGGGGTCAACGAGCAGACCTACAACCCGGACACCGACAAGATCATCTCCAATGCGTCGTGCACCACGAACTGCGTCGTGCCGATGGCGAAGGTCCTCCTGGACAACTTCGGCATCGTCAGCGGCTTGATGACCACGGTGCACGCCTACACCACCGAGCAGCAGCTCCAGGACCAGGTCGCAACGACCCGCAAGGGCAAGCCCGACCTGCGCCGGATGCGTTCCGGTGCACTCAACATCGTCCCCGCCTCGACCGGTGCCGCCAAGGCCGCCACGCTGGTCCTCCCCGAGCTCAGGGGCAGGCTGCACGGGATGGCGCTGCGGGTGCCGATCCCGGTCGGCAGCGTCACCGACCTGGTGTGTGTTGTCGAGCAGGAGGCCACCGCCGACGACGTCAACCGGGCGTTCATGGAGGCGGCCGGTTCGGCCAAGCTGCGGGGGATCCTGACCTACACCGAGGACGCCATCGTGTCCTCCGACATCGTCGGGAACCCGTCGTCGTGCACGATCGACGCCCTGTCGACCATGGTGCTCGGCAACATGGTCAAGGTCATCGGCTGGTACGACAACGAGTGGGGTTACTCGAACCGCATCATCGACCTGATCCGCTATATCGCCACATGATGCGGGCACGCGACGGGTTGCATCCCTCCCTGCTGTTAGCCTTGCACGCGTGAACCTGCCCTCCCTCGCGTCGCTGCCCGTCTCGGGGCGGCGGGTATTGGTGCGCGCCGACCTCAACTGCCCGCTCGACGGCGGCGCCGTGTCCGACGACACCCGGATCCGGGCGAGCCTCCCCACCATCCGGGCACTGGTCGACCGCAAGGCGACGGTCATTGTCTGCTCCCACCTCGGCCGGCCGAAGGGGGCGCCCGACGAGCGGTACTCACTGGCCCCGGTCGCCCAGCGGCTCTCCGACCTGCTCCGGATGAAGGTCCGGTTGACCTCGGAGCCGACCGGTCCGCCCGACGAGCTGGACGGGTTGGCCACCGATGAGGTCGGCCTGCTCGAGAACCTTCGCTTCGACCCGGGCGAGGAGGCCAACGACCGGCGCTTCGCCGCCAAGCTGGTCGCCCTCGCCGACGCCTACGTCGACGACGCCTTCGGGGCCGTCCACCGGGCGCACGCCTCGGTGGTCGGGGTCGCCGAGCTGCTGCCCTCGGCCGCCGGGCTGCTGCTGCAGCGGGAGGTCGACGTGCTCAGCCGGCTGGTCTCCGAGCCGGAGCGGCCGTTCGTCGTCGTGCTCGGCGGGGCGAAGGTGTCGGACAAGATCGGCGTGGTCGCCAACCTGTTGCGCAAGGCCGACGCGATCCTGATCGGCGGGGCGATGGCCAACACGTTCCTGGCTGCGACCGGGCTGAAGATGGGCACCTCCAGGATCGAGCCGGACCGGCTGGAGGAGGTGCGCCGGACGATGACCACGGCGGCCAAGGCCGGGGTCGAGGTGGTGCTGCCGACCGACCTCGTCGTGGCGCCGGCGTTCGACAAGGACGCGCCCCCGACGACGGTGGCGGTCAGCGATATCCCCGACGACCGGATGGCCCTCGACGTCGGCCCGGCGACCGCGGCCAGGTTCGGAGCCTGGATCGCCCGGGCGTCGACGGTGCTGTGGAACGGCCCGATGGGGGTCTTCGAATGGCCGTCCTACGCGGGGGGTACCAAGGCGGTGGCTCACTCGGTCGCCGCGACGCGGGCGTTCACTGTCGTCGGCGGTGGGGACTCGGCGGCGGCGCTGGCCGCCTTCGGCCTGTCCGACCAGGTGTCGCACGTGTCGACCGGTGGCGGGGCCTCGCTGGAGTTCCTGGAGGGTAAGGTGCTGCCCGGCCTGGCGGCGCTGCAGGGGTAGTGGAGGCTTCGTCCCGGCGGCCGATCATCGCCGCCAACTGGAAGATGAACAAGACCCACCTCGAGGCGATGCACTTCGTCGAGAGCCTGCGCAACATCCTGGAACCGGAGGACTACGAACGGGCCGAGGTCGTGATCTGCCCGCCATTCACTGCGCTCCGCACGGTCCAGACGGCGGTCGAGGGGGCGGCGATGCCGGCGGGGCTCGGAGCGCAGAACATGTACTGGGCGCCCTCCGGCGCCTTCACCGGGGAAATCTCGCCGGGGATGCTGAGCAAGCTCGGTGTGAGCTACGTGATCGTGGGGCACTCGGAGCGCCGCGAGTTGTTTGGCGAGACCGATGACGGGGTCAACCGCAAAGTCAAGGCCGCCTTCGAGCACGGCCTGACCCCGATCATGTGCGTCGGCGAGACGCTCGCCGAGCGGGAGGAGGGTGGGACGGAAGCCAAGGTGGAGCGCCAGGTGCGGGCCGGGATCGCCGGGCTTTCCCGCGACGCGGTAAGCACTCTGGTGGTCGCCTACGAGCCGATCTGGGCGATCGGCACCGGGCGCAACGCCTATCCCGAGGACGCCCAGGCGACGATCTCCTTCATCCGGAGCGTCGTCGGCTCCGTGGCCGGGGACGCCGCCGGGTCAGTGCGCATCCAGTACGGCGGGAGCGTCAAGGGGGGCAACTGCGACGGGTTCATGGCCCAGCCGGACATCGACGGCGCCCTGGTGGGTGGAGCCAGCCTCGATCCCGAGCAGTTCGCGCGGATCGTCCGCTACGAACCCCGGTAGAGGTGGGCGCGCGGCATGGTACTGTTGAGCCACCTGCTGCCGTTCGTCGTGTCCTGAGGTCGACTACGTGAAGCACATCATCACTGACGTCCTGGTGACGATCCACGTCGCCGTAAGCTTCGGGCTGTGCGTGTTCATCCTGCTCCACGCCGGGCGGGGTGGCGGCCTCTCGGACATGTTCGGTGGCGGGATGGGCGGGGGCCTCTCCGGGTCCTCGGCGGTGGAGAAGAACCTCGACCGCTACACGGTCATCCTGTCGGTGATCTTCGGGATCACCACCGTCCTGCTGGCTCTGCGGCTGAAGTAGCGCGCGGTCCGGGGCCGGGCCCGCCGCGAGGGGCAAGTTCCACTGACGCGAAAGCTTCCCTGGAGCGCTTTGAAGTCGAGCTCGCCACACGGTCCACGGGTTCGTGTTTCCGGGGTGAGTGAGCAGCCAGGGGTGTGATCACGCCCGTCTCTGCTCACTCGGCCCGATCTCAGCCCCGTTGCGGACGCCCACCGCAGGCCACACCGGGGCCGGGCCCCGGTTGGCGCGCCCGTTTTTCACGCCGCTGCCTGTGGCCCGCCGCGCGGGGCAAGTTCCACTGTCCTGATTCCAGGCGGATTACGCCGGAAATCATGACAGTGGTCGATGAGGGGTTACGTAGATCAGTGTGGATATGCGTAGACTTGCAAATCGTGACGAGGCTCCTGGGCCGGATCCCTACCCGGCCGGACGGCAGATGCCTTATTTCGGATAGACCCTACGGCTTGAATTGAGAGTTGCCGCGCTTGAGGGACCACAGGGGTGGTCGGCGGCTAGGATTCCCCGGTGATCGGTCTGGCCCGCCCGGCCCGGAGGGCGCCCGGCGGCACGAGGATCGGCCGCGCATCCCGAACCGCTG
>DAIQBQ010000202.1:0-5990 GCA_036781065.1 Actinomycetota bacterium | reverse complement strand
GCCCGGCTGGCCCGGACGCCACGGGAGCGGGCGATCGCCATCTACGACGAGTTCCGCCTGCGAGCCGGCGACGCCGCCTCGCCCAAGAGGCCAGGCGAGACCGCCGCCGAATACGGGCGGTCGGTTGTGGAGCGCCTGGGGTTGGCCCCGGGTCCGGTGACCGCGGTCACCGAGGCCTACGAGCAGGCGATCTACCGCCGCCAGGGGCCGGCCGAGACGACGATCAGCGCGGCGGCCACGGCTAACGCCCAGCTCCGCAAGCTGATCTGGCGGCGGGCCGGCTGGCCGGCGCGGATCCGGCTGATCGCCTCACCACGCCCGCTGTTTACCCGGCTGCTCCGCCCGCTCCCGGAGGGGAGCTACGAGTTGCGCGCCACCCGTTCCGCCAAGGCCCCTTCGGCGGCGCGGCGGAGCACCTGAACGAACTCCTCGCGGTCACGAAGGAACTCGGCCACCCCTTGGTCGAGGTTGTGGGTGATCTGGTCGATAGCCAGGAAGAACGCCATCTGACCCTGGCGCAGTGCATCGAGGATCTCGCCGTCGTCGCTGGCGATGCGGAAGATCCCCTGCCCGTCGGTGATCAGCTTGACGCTGGCCAGGTGCTCTTCCATCCCGGCCTTCTCCCGCAGGTACTTGTACGCGCGGCGGACCCGCTGGAGCGACATCCCCCCATCCAGCAACGACTTGACCACCTTGAGGGCGACGAGGTCCCGGAACGAGTAGAGACGCCGGACTCCCGGTCGCCCCCCCGTCGACTGGATGCTCGGTCGGACCAGGCCGATTTGGTCCCAATACCGCAGCTGGTGGCTAGTACAACCCGTGAACCGACAAGCCTGTAGGACTGTGAATCCCTCCACCTGACCCCTTTCCGCAAGCATGCCGCGCCCGACCCCGGGGAAGAGGGAAGTGCGAACAGGACGATCTTGTTCTTCTAGCAAACCGCCAGGCGACAGGCAAGTCCACAACCGTGCTTTTCCGCCAGGCCGCGAAACTTTCGAAACGAATCTTTGAGGGATGGCGCAATCCGCACACGCGGACACGGACAAGCCGTCACGATCGGACGGCTACTCGCTGTCCTTGCGGCGGAGCTTCCGCATCTTAGCCGGGAGATCGCGGAGCCGCTTGCCGATGGCGTCCCCGGCCGCCCGACGTTTGGCCCGCTCCTCGCCCGACTGCTTGGCCCCGTTATAGGCGAGCGTGGCGCCGCCAAGCATGAGCAGGAAGGAGGCGACCCCGAGCGGCACATTGACGGTGACGAAATAGCCGAACAGTGCCACGAAGCCGACGACGAAAAGCAGGATCCCGCGACGGAGATTCCGGGTGGAGCGCCCCTTGCGGGCCTTACTGGCGACGGTCCTGGCGAATTTTGGGTCCTGCTCGTAGAGCTGCCGCTCGATTTCCTGGAGAATTTTTTGTTCGTGATCGGAAAGAGGCACAGTCCCCTCCAGGCTTCGCCGTGCCTGGCGCTGGCCAATCCGCTGGCTGATGACGCGAACGCCAGGGGAAAGGCTGGGCTCCAGATAACTGATTATAGTGCCGCCGCCTGTGGAGGGAACCGGCGAGAAGCCCCCTCCACCCTTCATTTTTACCTTCTAATCCACGCTCGAACCGGGAGCATACTCGCTCGAACTACCCGGGGCGGCGGGGTCCACGCGCCCGGTGCCGAATCACCGGAGAAGCGACCCAAGCCGGACCGCGTCGGTGCCAAACCGCTTCCGGATCTCGTCGACTGCCGACTCGGCGGCGCCCCAGCGGGGCACCTCCTCGAGGCTGATCTGCTCGGAGGCCGGCCAGTCGCCAAGCTGGGATACCGAGATGCCCAGGAGCCGCACCCGGATGCTGGTCTGGGTGGCGATGGCCTTGGCGGTGAGCGCCCGGGCAACGGCATAGATCGGGGCGGTGGAGTCGACCTCCCGGGGCAGGGTCTTGGACCTGGTCAGGGTTGTGAACGACGAGAAGCGGACCTTGACGTTGACCGTCTGCCCGCTGACCCCCTGGGCGCGCAGCCGGGAGGATACCCGGTCGGCCAGCCCCAGCAGGCCCCGGGCAACCTCCTCGTCGGTGACCAGGTCCCGCTCGAAGGTCTCCTCGGCCCCCACCGACTTGCGCGGGGGGTCGGCAACGACCCGGCGGGCATCGGCCCCCGAGGCCAGCCGGGCGACCTGCAGGCCGAGCGGGCCGAGCGCCCGCTGCAGCGTCGCCGCCGGGACTGCGGCGATGTCGCCGATAGTCCGGAGTCCCAGCCGGTCGAGCAGCTCGGTGGTCCGCTCCCCCACCCCCCACAGCTCGCTGGCCGGGAGCGGCCGGAGGAAGGCCTCGACGTCGTCCGGGGCGACGATGACCAGCCCGTCCGGCTTGGCTCGCCGGGAGGCGATCTTGGCGAGGAACTTGTTCGGGGCGACCCCGACCGACACCGTGAGGCCGGTCTGCTCCTTCACCGCCCGGCGCAGCGCCCGGGCCATCGGCTCCGGGCCCTCCCACATCAGCGTCGCCCCGCTCAAGTCGAGGAACGCCTCGTCGAGTGACAGCGGTTCGACGACCGGGGAGAACGAGTCGAACACGTCCCGGACCGCCCGGGAGAGCCGGCCGTAGGCCTCGAAGTCGGGGGCGACGAAGATCCCGTGCGGGCACAGCCGCCGCGCCCGGGAGGTCGGCATCGCCGAGGTCACCCCGCACCGGCGGGCCTCGTAGGAGGCCGAGGTCACCACCCCCCGGGACGACGTCCCCCCGACGATCACCGCCTTTCCTATAAGGCTGGGATCGCGCAGGACCTCGGCGGAGGCATAGAAAGCATCCAGGTCGGCATGGAGCACGGGCGTGTCCCAGGTGGTGGCGGTCATCGGCGCCCCACGGCGGGAGATGCGCTCAGCGGCCGGCGGAGCCCGGGCTGGCGTGCCATAGCTTCATCTCCGGCGGGATCACCGGGTGCCCTCTGGGCGCGGCTCCCTTCAGTTTCGCCAGGTCGATCACCTCGGTGCCCACCACCGACACCCCGCGGACCCCGGTGCGCCGGAGGGTGCCGCGCACCGCGAGTATCCACCCGTCGAAGACGGTCCGGGCGTAGCGGGACTGGGCCTCCTCGAACAGGGCGATGTCGGCATTGGCGGTCCCGTCGTCGAGCGTCAGGAAGATCACCCGCTTCCCCGACCGGATCGGCGGCGTCTGGGTGGCGACCTTGACCCCGGCCACGACCACCGGGGTGTTGCCCCGCCGGTTCCGCAGCTCGGCCGCCGGGGTCCAGCCCAGCTGGCGCAGCTCCTCGGCGTAGAACGAGATCAGGTGCCGGGAGACATCCAGGCCCAGCACCTCCAGCTCGGCCTCGACCCGCTCCCGCTCGGAGTAGTCGGCCAGGCCGGGCAGCCGGATCTGCTCCGGCTCAGCCAGGTCGAAGGACAGCTGGTCGGCCTGCTCCCGGGAGCGGGCGCCCCAGTTCTCCTCGATCTGCCACCACAGCTCCCGCCGGGAGCGCCGTCCCTTTACCGCATCGAAGGCGCCGCAGTGGACCAGGGCCTCGGTGACCGGGCGGGAGACGTCACAGCGGCGGCAGAAGTCGGCGAAGCTCCGCCACGGCCGGCCGTTGACGACCGCGGCGACCTCCACCGCCGAGATCCCCTTGACGTCCTGCAGCGACAGCCGGATGCCCAACCGGTCCCCTTCCCGTTCCACCCGGTAGTCGGCCGCCGAGGCGTTGACGTCGACCGGCAGGATCGGCACCCCCCGGGCGCGGGCGTCGGCGAGGATCGCCCGGCGCGGGTACATGCCCGGGTCGTGGGTGAGCACCCCGCAGTAGAACGCCGCCGGGTGGTGGGCCTTCAGCCAGGCCGACTGGTAGGTCGGCACGGCGAAGGCGGCGGCGTGGGCCTTGCAGAAGCCGAATGAGGCGAAGGCGGCCAGTTCCGCCCAGACCCGCTCGGCCGCCTCCCGGCGCCAGCCGCGGGCCTCGGCGGCGGCCAGCAGCTGCGGGCCGACCTCCGCCAGCGCCAACGGGTCGTCGAGCAGCCGGCGGATCCGGTCGGCCTCGCTCAGGTCACAGCCGGACAGGGCGGCGATCGTCCGCATCACCTGCTCGTGGTAGACGATCACACCCTTGGTCTCGGCCAGGATCGCCCGCATCGACGGGTGGGCATAGGCGGTGGGCGCCAGTCCCATGCGGCGCTCCAGGAACGGCCGCACCATGTCCGACTTCACCGGCCCCGGCCGGAACAGCGAAATGTCGATGATCAGGTCTTCGAAGCGGTCCGGCTGGAACTTTCCGAGCAGCTCCCGCTGGCCGGGCGACTCGATCTGGAAGCAGCCCATCGTCGCCGAGTCCCGGATCAGCTCGAAGGTCGGCTCGTCGTCCCGGGCGTCGCCGTCGATGTCCGGGCGCGCTCCGCTGATCCGCTCGACCTCGTCGAGGGTGTGGGCGATCGTCGACAGCATCCGCACCCCGAGCACGTCGAGCTTGGCGATCCCCAGCGCCTCGACGTCGTCCTTGTCGAACTGGGACATCAGGAACCCCCCGCCGGTACCTGCCCCGCTCAGGTCCCCATGCAGGAAGGACCGCTGCATCGGCATCAGGTCGGGCAGGGCGTCGTCGGAGAGGATCACCCCGGACGGGTGCAGCGCCAGGTGGCGGGGGTAGCCGTCCAGCCGGGAGGCCAGGCCGAACAGGGTCTCCAGCCTGGCGGCCGGCAGCGACAGCTCGGCCACCTCCGGCAGCGACTCCAGGGCGGCCGGGATGGCCCCGGCGGAGATGTGCGGGAACGCCCTGGCGACGACGTCGACCTCGGCCAGCGGGATGCCGAGGGCCTTGCCGACCTCGCGCAGGGCGGCCCGGGCCTTGAACGTCTCCATCATGGCGACCATGGCGCAGCGCGAGCCGTAGCTGGCGAGGATGTAGTCGTTGACCTCCTCCCGGCGAGCCGACTCGAAGTCGACGTCGATGTCCGGGATCTCCCTGCGGTGCTCATTCATGAACCGCTCGAAGACCAGCCCGTAGCGGATCGGGTCGACGTCGGAGATCCCGAGAACGAAGGCCACCAGCGACCCCGCCGCGCTCCCCCGGCAGGCGCAGCGGATGCCCAGGACCCGCTTGGCGTGATCGACGATATCGGCCACCAGCAGGAAGTAGCCGCAGAACCCGCCCCGGCGGATCGCCCGGAGCTCCAGCTGGAGCCGGTCCTCGACCGTGCGGGTGGCGATCGGGTAGCGCTGGCGCACCCCCTCCCAGCAGCGCCGGGCAAGCACCTCGGCCGACGACTCGCCCGGGCCGGCGCCGCCCCGCTCCGGCGGCAGCCCGGGGAAGTGGAACTCGCCGAAGGGAAGCTGGTAGGCGCAGCGCTCGGCGATCGTCCTCGCCCCCTCGATGGCCTCGGGGGGGTGCAACCGGGCCATCTCGGCCCCCGGCTTCAGCCAGTACTCGGCGTTGGACCGGGGGGCGTTGGCCGCCGACAGCGCCACGATGCGCCGGATGGCGTCGGCGACGTCGTGGACGACGGCGTCGGCCGGCTCGACGTAGTGGACGTTATTGGTGGCGACCGGGGTCAGGCCCAGGCGGCGGGCGATGCCGAGCAGCAGGGCGTTGCGCAACCCGTCGCCGGGCTCGAGATGGTTGGAGACCTCGATGGCGAAGTCGCCGCCGAAGACCTCCCTCCAGCGCCGGGCGGCCGCCTCCGCCTCCTCGGCCCGCCCGAGGGCGGCCAGCCAGGGCACCTCGCCCTTCAGGCAGCCGGAGAGGGCGACCAGGCCCTCGGCGTAGCGGGCGACGGCGGCAAAGCTGGTCCGCGGGCGCCTCCCGGGCGGCAGCGACTGCGCCCGCTCGTCGAGGTGCATCTCGGTCACCAGGTGGCAGAGGTTCGCCCACCCCTTGGCGTCCTTGGCCAGCAGGACAGTGTGGTAGCCGTTGGCGAGCTCCAGTTCGGCCCCCAGCACCGGCCGGATCCCCGCCGACCGGCAGGCGAGTGAGAAACGGACCGCCCCGTACATGCCGTCGTGGTCGGTGAGGGCGA
>DAIQBQ010000201.1:0-6021 GCA_036781065.1 Actinomycetota bacterium | reverse complement strand
TCAGCAAGGCCTGGGCATCGGTGTTGACGGCGATGAACTCCACGCCCTTCAGGCCGGAGTCGATCATACGGTTGACCGCGTTGACGCCGCCCCCGCCGATCCCACAAACCTTGATCACCGCCAGGTAATTCTGAAGGCCCATAGCCATGTCCACCTCCGGGGATCTGCTGCGACCTATAACCATCAAGTAAAGGTCTATAGAAGGTTCTATTGAACCTCTGGTCGAGAAATATAGTAGTCGTCGGGTGAACAGTCAACTCGTCGACAAGAAAACATCGATGTGATCCCTGTTAAAGGGAGTTGCATCGAGGGGGATCTGTTCCTACGAGGTGGCGTTGTTAACGAGGGTGGCGTCGTCAACGCGGGATCGCTGCTGGATGGTCCGGGGCGGACACGTTGATGCTCTGGAACGACTGCCCCCCGCCGAGCAGGTCCGTGACGTCGGTGTTCTTGCTGGCGAGGTCGGTGGCAGTGCCGTAGCTGATCGTGGTCTGGCCGGTCAGGCTGATGGTCACCGCATCCGCCGACGGGGCACTCACCTGGGTGACCTCGGCGCGCAGCGGGACAGGCAGCGACGTGAGCACCGCCACCGCTGCGGCGAAGGCCGGGCCGGAGATCCGCCCGCCTGGCTGCAGCGTGTCCACCCCGAGCCCGGTGACCTGCGGGTACGGTCCGGAACCGGCGGCCAGCACCGCCCCGTGGACGTCGACCAGGTAGGGGCGGCCGGCTCCCTGCACCACCACGGCCGGGGTACGCTCGGTCACCGCGATCCGGATCGTCGAAGGCAGCACGTGGGTCACCGTCGCCGACGCCACCCAGGGCAGACCGTCCACCCGGCGGGCCACCGTGGCGCTCGAGATCGCGCTGAGCCTCGTGCCGTCGACGAGGGCGGCCACCCCGAGCACCTGGGCCCTGGTGGTGTGGTGCAGGCCCGACACCTGCACGGTATGGAGTTTCAGCCAGGAGGAGTTCCAGAACCAGTCCGCGGCCGCCACCAGCGAGACCAGGATGACCACCGCGATGGCGATCCGCCTGGTCCCCACCGCCCTCTTCATCGAGCCGGGGCCAGGTCCGGCCCGTCGAACTCGCCGATCAGCCGCACCTCCGGGACGAGCCGCACGCCGGACTCCGCCTGCACCCGGGCCTGGACCTCGGCGAGCAGGCGGTACACGTCGCCGGCGGTCGAGCCCGGGCGGGCAACGAAGAAGTTGGCGTGGCGGGTCGATACCTCCGCCCCACCGATGCGGAACCCCTTGAGCCCGGCGGACTCGATCAACCTGCCGGCCGGCGGCGCCGGCGCCGGCGGGTTGCGGAACATCGACCCGGCGTTGCGCGGCTCAGGCGGCTGGGTGGCGGCACGGTGCTCCCGGTAGTGCTGCATCCGCTCGGTGACCTCGCCCGGGTCGGCCGGGGTGAGCCGCAGCCGGGCGGAGCAGACGATGTCGGCGGCGCCGAGCCCGGTCGTGCGGTAGCCCATGGCCAGGGCGCCGGCGGGGAGCTCCTCGGCCGCTGGGGCACCGAGGTGGTAGATCCGGACCGCGTCGAGCACCGCCGAGAACGAGGAGTCATGCGCCCCGGCGTTCATCCGCACCGCCCCGCCCAGGCTTGCCGGGATGGCCACGGCGAACTCCAGCCCGCTGAGCCCGCGACGGGCCGCCCAGTTCGCCAGCCGCGGCAGCGGCGTCGCCCCGCCGGCCTCCGCCCCAGGCCCGGGCGGCGGGTACGGGCGGATCCACTCGAACCCCTTGCCCAGGCGGACGACGACACCGGGGAATCCGCGGTCGGAGATCAGGACGTTGCTCCCCCGCCCCAGTGCCAGCACCTCCAGGCCGGCGGCGGCCGCCGCCCGGCCGGTGGTGACCAGATCGCCCTCGGTCGCCGCCTCCACCAGCACCGCGGCCTCCCCCCCCAGCCGGAACGACGTGCCCGGCGCCAGTGGTGCGCCGGTGGACACCGTGCCGGCGATGGCGGCGCTGAGCGCCTCGGCGACCTGCTCGGCAACCCTGCTCATCCGCCGCCGACAATGCGCTGGGGCAGGGTGGTGACGTCGCCCGCCCCGAGGCTGAGGACGAGGTCGCCTTCACGCACGATCGAGCGCACGAACCCGGCCGCCTCGTCCAGGCGGGGCAGGTAGGCGACGCGGCGGCCAGGGGCGGCCTCGCAGGCGGAGTCGATCACGAGCTTCCCGGTCACCCCGGGCACCGGCTGCTCGCGGGCGCCGTAGACGTCGGTGACGACGACCACGTCAGCCTGGGCGAGGACTGAGCCGAACGCCTGCCACATCGCCTGGGTCCGGCTGTACAGGTGCGGCTGGAACACGGCGATCACCCGCCGCCACGGCCCCCACCGGGCCGCCTCCAGGGTGGCGGCGATCTCGGTGGGGTGGTGGGCGTAGTCGTCGACCAGGTCGGCGCCCCGGAAGCGGCCCCGGAACTCGAACCGCCGGCTGGCGCCGGCGAATTCGCCGAGGCCGGCGGCCACCGCCTCCGGGTCCAGGCCCAGCGCGATCCCGGCCGCCGCCGCGCCGAGCGCGTTGACGACGTTGTGCCGGCCGGCGAGCCGCAGCCGCACGGGGGTTGCCCGCCGGCCGCCGATGGTCAGCCGGAACGCCGATCCACTGGCGCCGGTCTCCACCTCGACCGCGCCCACGTGATCGGCGACGGGAGGATCGGGCGGTCCGCTCAGCCCGTAGCTGACCACCCGCACCGCGGGCCTGGCAGCGGTGGCCAGGGCGCTCGCCCGGGCGTCGTCGGCGCACAGGATCAGCGTCTCGGAGACCGAGGCACAGAACCGCTCGTAGGCGGAGGCGAGCGCCTCCATGGTCCCGTAGTGGTCCAGGTGGTCCTCCTCGACGTTGGTGACCACGGCGATCGCCGGTGCCAGCCACAGGAAGGACCCGTAGGCCTCGTCGGCCTCGACCACCGACACCCGGCCCCGCCCGAGGTGTCCCCCGGGGCGGACCGACTGCCTGCTGCCCAGGTCGGCACCGAGCAGCCAGGTCGGCTCCAACCCGGCCGCCTCGGCGAGCGTGGCGACCATCCCCGATGTCGTCGTCTTCCCGTGGGTCCCGGCGACAGCCACGCTCTGGGACCCCTCGATCAGCTGCGCCAGCGCCTGCCCGCGGGAGATGATCGGGATGCCGGCCGCCCGCGCCGCCTCCAGCTCGACGTTGCCTGCCGGAACGGCGGCCGAGGCGATCACCAGGCCGGCGCCGGCGACCCGCTGGGCGCGGTGACCGATGTCGACCCTCACCCCGAGGCCACGCAGGGCCGACAGCACGGCGGACTCCCGCTGGTCCGAGCCGGAGACCGGGTAGCCGAGCTCGGTGAGCACCCGGGCGATGGCACTCATCCCCGCCCCGCCGATGCCGACCAGGTGCACCCGCTGACCTTCCGCGGCGATCACCGGGCTGCCACCTCCCGCACCAGCTCCGCCATGGCCTGGGCAGCGTCCGGGCGGGCAAAACCGGCGAGCGCCCGGCTCATCGCCGACCGGCGCGCCGGGTCGTCGAGCAGCCGCCGGACCGCCGGCTGGAAGGTCTCAGCTGTGCATTCATGGTCATACAAGAGCACGATAGCCTCAAGCTCTAGCAAAGCTTCAGTGTTGTACCGCTGGTGATCGCCGGCATGGGGATAGGGAACCACGATCGCCGGGAGGGCGGCGGCGGCGAGTTCAAACAGCGCCGAGGCTCCGGCCCGGGACACCGCCAGATCGGCGATGGCGTACGCCAGGTCCATGCGGTCGGTGAAGCCGACCGGCCTCCACAGCAGCTGGTCGCCCTCCCGGCGGAGTGCGGCGAGGCGCTGCTCGGCGGCCACCAGCTGGCTTCTCCCCACCAGGTGGAGCACCTGCAGGCCGGGCTCGCCGCGCCAGGCGCCGTAGGAGCCGAACGCCGCCTCGTTGATACGCCGGGCACCCTGGCTGCCGCCGAAGACGAGCAGGGTCTGGCGGTCCTCCTCGAGCCCGAAGTGCTCCCGGGCTTGTGGCCGTAGGGTGTCCCGGTCCAGGTGGGCCAGCTCGGGCCGGACCGGGTTGCCGGTCAGCCGCACGATGGGCACGCTGGCGAAGAACCGCTCCGAGCCGGGGAAGGAGAGCGCCGCCGCCGCCGCCCAGCGCCGGGCCAGCCGGTTCGCCCGGCCGGGCACGGCATTCTGTTCCTGGACCACCAGCGGGATCCGGGCCGCCGCCGCCGCCAGCGCGATCGGGATGCTGGCGTAGCCGCCGGTCCCCACCGCCACCTGCGCCCGGGCGCGGCGCAGGATCGCCCGCGCCTTGAGGGCTGCACCGGCTGCCTCGCCGGCGGCGGCGGCGTTGTGGGCCAGCGCGGCGGGCGCCAGCGAGCGGCGGAAGCCGGAAACCGGCAGCGCCTCGAAGGGGATGCCGGCCTCCGCGGCGGCCGCTGCCTCCGGGCCCACGGTCGTGCCGACCAGGCGGACCTCGGCCCCGCCGCCGGCGGTCAAGGCCTGCGCCAGGGCGAGAGCCGGGAAGGCGTGGCCCCCGGTGCCGCCGCCGGCGATCACCACCCTGAGCAGACCGGCCATGGAGGTCAGGCTCGGCTTCGTGCCGGGTCCTTGGCGCGGGTGGGTCTCCCCCGCCGGGCGATCGAGAGCATGACCCCGATCCCGGCGAGGGTGACAACAAGCGACGTCCCTCCGAACGAGATCAGCGGCAGCGGCACGCCGGTAATCGGGAGCAGCCCGGTGACCGCGCCGATGTTGATCAGCGCCTCGATGCCGATCCAGGCGGTGATGCCTCCGGCGACCAGGAACCCGAACTTGTCGGGCGCCTCCCGGGCAGTGCGGATCCCCAGGTAGATGAAGAAGGCGAACGTGGCCAGCACCACCAACGCTCCGATGAGCCCGAGCTCCTCGCCGATGATGGCAAAGATGAAGTCGGTCTTGGCGTTGGGCAGGAAGGACCACTTCTGCCGGCTGTTGCCGAGGCCGACGCCGAACAGGCCTCCGCTGCCCAGGGCGAGCTGCCCCTGGATCAGCTGGTAGCCGCCCTTCAGCGGGTCGGCCCACGGGTGCAGGTAGGAGGTGATCCGGGCGCGCTGGTAGCCCTTGGTCATGATGTACATCAGGCCGACCCCCGCCCCGGCGCCGAGGATCCCAGCGATGTGGCGGACCCGGGCCCCGGCGAGGTACATGACGACGCCGACCGAGGCGACGGCGATGACGCAGGTGCCCAGGTCCGGCTGCATCAGCACGAGCAGGCAGGCCATCGCGGTCAGCGGGAGGACCGGCATCGTCAGCTCGCGCAGGTCGCCCACCCAGCGGCCCTTGCGCTCGAGGGTGTGGGCGGCGATCAGGATCAGGGCGAGCTTGGCCAGCTCGGAGGGCTGGAAGCTGAGCGGGCCGAAGGTCAGCCAGCGGCTCGATCCGCCGCCGGAGACGCCGACCCCGGGAACGAGGACCGCGACCAGTGCGCCGAGGGTCAGCCAGAACAGCGGGCGGACCAGCCCGCGCAGCCGGCGGTAGTCGCACCGGGCGAGGAACACCATCACCACAACCCCGATCGCCGCGCCGAGCAGCTGCTTGCGGAAGAACAGGAACGAGGAGTGGTAGGTGGAGAACGACTCCACCGAGGAGGCGGACAGCACCATCACCAGGCCCATGCCGACCAGGGCGAAGGTCGTCGCCAGGAGCAGGCGGTAGGTCGCCGGGGTTTTCTCCCGGGGTGGGGGCGCATCTCCGCCTGCGGTCGCGGGGGCCTCCCGGACATCGACCTCGCTCATCGGCGAACCGCTCCGCGCTCGCTCCGCCCGGCCTCCGGCCGGTCTGCGCTCGGTCCCTGGAGCCGGGTGACCGCGGCGGCGAACCGGTCGCCCCGCTCGCTGTAGCCCGAGTACTGGTCCAGCGAGGCGCACGCCGGCGAGAGCAGGACGGTGTCACCGGGCACCGCCCAGGAGGCGGCGATCTCGACCGCATCCTCGACCCACCCGGCGGTGGCGAAGCGCAGCCGGCCGGCGAACAGCGCGCTGAGCTCCTCGCTCGCCTCGCCCATGGCGATCACCCCCAC
>DAIQBQ010000200.1:0-6024 GCA_036781065.1 Actinomycetota bacterium | reverse complement strand
CTGCCGCGCCGGCCGCCGCGGCTGCCGCTCCGGCCGCAGCGGGCGCCGCGGCCTCTGGGCGGGCCGGCTCCGGCAACGGCGCGGCCAAGCCGGCATCCCGCCCGGCCGCCAAGGTCGGAGCGGCGAACCTCCCGGCGGGCAAGCAGACGCCCAAGACCACCCCGGCCAAGGCGGGGGCGCGAGGACCTGCCGGCCCGGCGAAGACGGTCGCCTCCCACGGGGCGCCGCCGGCCGGTGACGTGAGCTACGACAAGGTCGGCCGCAACGACCCCTGCCCGTGCGGCTCCGGGATGAAGTACAAGCGCTGCCACGGCCTGGTGGCCTGACCGGCGCCGCCGGCCCACCGGCGCTGCCGCGGGAAATGGCCCCGCCGGGCGCCGGGTATCATCCAGCCCATGGACGACCTCAAACCTCGCCTCCGCGACGCCGGAGCGAAGCTGGCCCATGTGAAGGAGTACCTTTGACGTCCTGGGCAAGACGGCCCGGGCAGCCGAGCTCCACGACCTAGCGGCACAGCCCGGGTTCTGGGACTCCCAGGCCGGCTCCCGCGAGCAGGCCACCCGGCAGATGGCCGAGCTGGCCCGCCTCGAAGACGACCTCAAGTCCTACTCGACGCTCGCCACGCGCCTCGAAGACGCCGCCGTCGGGTTCTCGTTGGCCGAGGAGGAGGACGACGAGGCCATGGCGGCGGAGGCGGCTGCCGCGCTCAAAGAGGTGGAGGCGACACTGGAGCAGATGGAGGACCGCCGGCTGCTCTCGGGCGAGCACGACGAGGCGGCGGCGATCGTCAGCGTCCACGCCGGTGCCGGCGGTACCGAGTCGTGCGACTGGGCGGAGATGCTGCTGCGCATGTACCTGCGCTGGGCCGAGCGGCGGGAGCTGAAGGCGGAACTGGTCGAGGTGGCCGAGGGCGAGGAAGCCGGGATCAAGCGGGCTACGTTCACGCTGGAGGGCCGCTTCGCCTACGGGTTGATCTCGACCGAGAAGGGGGTTCACCGGCTGGTGCGGATCTCGCCGTTCGACGCCAACAAGCGGCGGCACACCAGCTTCGCCAGCGTCGACGTCGTGCCCGCCCTGAAGGAGGACGAGGAGGTCGAGATCGACGCCAAGGATTTGCGGATCGACACCTACCACTCGTCGGGGGCCGGCGGCCAGCACGTCAACGTCACCGACTCGGCCGTGCGGATCACCCACCTGCCGACCGGCATCGTCGTCGCGGTCCAGAACGAGCGGTCGCAGATGCAGAACCGGGCGGTCGCCATGAAGATCCTCGGCGCCCGGCTGGCCCAGCGGGCGGCCGAAGAGCGGAGGAAGGAGCTGGACGAACTGCGTGGGGAGCAGATGGAGATCGGGTTCGGCTCGCAGATCCGCTCCTACGTCCTTGCCCCGTACCAGCTGGTGAAGGACCACCGGACCGGTCTGGAGGAGGGCAACGTCGAGGCAGTCCTGGAAGGTGGCATCGACGAGTTCATCACTGCCGAGCTCCGCCGGCGGTCGGCAGGCCGCGGCCGGTAGCGCTGCCGGTCGGGGCCCGGTGTGCGCCCCATCCGGGCCTGCCCGCCACCCGCATGGTGATCAAGTCATCTATCTGCGGAGCCGCTCTGGAAACCACCGGGTGCCGGGGGCCATCTGCTAGGATCTCGGGTCAACGTAGCCCGTGTCAGCGGGGGAGCCCAGCCCTCGTGCAGCGCAGTGTCCGGAGCAGCTGCCTTGGTGTAGGGAGCGTCGGGTGACGGAACAATGATCCGGCTCGAGAACGTGAGCAAGGTCTACAAGGAGTCGCTGGTTGCGCTGCGCGACGTCTCCTGCGAGATCACCAAAGGCGAGTTCGTCTTCCTCGTCGGCACCACCGGGTCGGGCAAGACGACGCTGATCCGGCTGCTGCTGCGTGAGGAGGAACCCAGCGAGGGCCGGATCTACGTCGCCGGTAAGGACGTCAGCCTGCTGCCCAGGTGGCGGGTGCCCTACCTGCGCCGGATGATCGGCTGCGTGTTCCAGGACTACAAGCTGCTCCCCAACAAGACCGTCTACGAGAACGTCGCCTTCGCCCTCGAGGTCATCGGCCGGCCCCGCCACGACATCAAGGCCCGCGTCCCGGAGATCCTCGACCTGGTCGGGCTTGGCGACCGGATGAACAACAAGCCGGACGAGCTGTCCGGTGGCGAGCAGCAGCGGGTCTCCGTCGCCCGGGCGATGGTCAACCGGCCGGCGATCCTGCTGGCCGACGAGCCGACCGGGAACCTGGACCCGACGACCGGCTCGGACATCATGAAGCTGCTCCTGCGTATCAACGCTGCCGACACGACAGTGCTGATGGCAACCCACGACCACACCGTGGTCAACCGGGTCCGCAAGCGGGTGATCGAGCTTGAGAACGGCAAGGTCGTCCGTGATCAGGCCCGCGGGGTCTACGGAGTCGGGAGCGCCTAGTACCACCCCCTAACCACTGAACCAGTCGCCGGGTGTTGGCCGGGGCGCCGGTGACCGCCCTGAATGGCTGGCTGGCGGCGACGTTGTGACCGCTGCCTGCCACCTGGGACAACCGAAAGGGCGTTAACGTATGGGGCTCCGCCTGAAGTACTTCACCGGCGAGGCGGTCGTCAACCTCCGGCGCAACCTGTTCATGACCGTCGCCGCCATCTCCACGGTGGCGGTCAGCCTCTTCCTGCTGGGTGGGGTGATCGTCTTCGGGCACATCGTGGGCGACGTCGTCGGCGACTTCGGCTCCAAGGTGCAGATCAATGCCTTCCTCAACCAGAACCTCTCGCAGGCCGAAACCCAGGCGCTGCAGAGCTCGATCGAGTCGATGCCCAACGTCGCCAAGGTCACCTACGTCGACCAGCAGCAGGCGTACAAGGACTTCCTGAAGGAGTTCAACGGCGAGCCCGACATCACCCACAACGTCAGCCCCTCGGCCCTGCCCGCCTCGTTCCAGATCAGCCTGAAGAACCCGAACCTGGTGGAGTCGGTGCGCAGCGAGCTGGTCGGGCGGGCGGGCATCGACAACGTGGTCGACGGTGGCTCGGCCGTCCACAAGCTGCTGCAGATCAATGCCCTGCTGCGGACGGTCAGCCTGGTGATGACCCTCCTGCTGCTGACCGCGGCGACGGTGCTGATTGCCAACACCATCCGGCTGGCGGTCTACGCCCGGCGGCGGGAGATCAGCGTGATGAAGCTGGTCGGAGCCACCAACTGGTTCATCCGGGTGCCATTCATCTTCGAGGGGGTGGTCGAAGCGGTGGCCGGAGCCTGCGTTGCCGCCGGGGTCATCTACACCGCCAAGCTGCTGTGGCTGGACAAGGTGTCCAGCTCCATCCTGTTCCTCCCCTTCGGCGTCGACGGACAGACGATCCTGAAGATGTTCATCGTCTTGGTGGTCGTCGGCCTCGCGGTGGGAGCGCTCGGCTCGACGCTGGCACTGCGCCGCTTCCTCGAAGTCTGATTCCTTAAGGTCGGGCGATTTCTCGCCGACATTGATTCGGGTGCAATAGGCGCTCGAATTACTTCGCTGTAATTTTGGAAATTGCGCACCTTTTTCGCGGTCAGCGGCGGTATCGTTGTTAGCTCTCGACAACGAGTGTCCATTTGAGTAATCCATTGAGGTTGGTCGCCGCCCTCATCGCTGTCGCCCTCGGCGGCATGCTCGTGCCGCCGCTCGCCGGGGTGGCCAGTCCTCCAGCCGTGTCGCCGCCGCCTTCTCCCGCTGCCCGGTCGGGGAGTTCGGGGGGCAGCGGGAGCGGCTCGGCCGACCAGATGGCCACCCTCTGGAACGGCTTCCGGGCCGCCCAGCTCCAGGCCGAGGACCTCCAGGCCCAGATCAACCAGGAGAATGCCAAGGCGGCCAGCCTCAAGCACCAGATCGCCTCGTACACCAGCCAGATCGCCGCCGCTCAGGCCCGCCAGGACGCCGACGCCGCCCAGGTCGCCACGACCGACGGCCAGCTGAACCAGATCGAGGCCAACATCGTGACGGCGACCGCCCAATCGGCATCGCTCCAGGCGGCGGTCCAGGCACGGCTGGTCGCCCTCTACCAGCAGGGTCCGGTGACCTTCCTGGCCTCACTGCTCAGTGCCACCAGCCCGCAGAACTTCCTGGCCCGCCTGCAGTACGTCAGCTCGGTGCTGGGCAGCGACAAATCGCAGCTGAAAAGCCTCCAGCAGGTCAACGACACCCTCACCGGCGAGCAGGACCAGGCGACCCAGCGCCGGGCGCAGATCGCCGCCGCCGAGGCCGCCGAGGCGGCCGACGGTGCCAAGCTGGAGTCGCTGCGCTCCTCCGTCGCTGAAGCCGATGCGGCGATCGGTCCGATCCTGGCCACCGAGCAGGCCCAGCTCGTCCAGGTCAACGCCGAGAAGGCTACCTACGAGGCCGACATGCAGGAGCAGGCCGGCGAGTCGTCGAGCCTGACCGCCTTCGTCCGCCAGCACCAGGGCAACGAGGCGTTCACCTGGTCGGGCAAGAAGGTGATCTGGCCGGTCAAGGGGCCGATCTCCTCGCCGTTCGGTCCGCGCATCGACCCGATCTTCGCGGTGCCGTCGTTCCACACCGGGCTGGATATCGCGGTCGACGAGGGCACCCCGATCCTGGCCGCCGCCCCCGGGAAGGTGATCTACTCGGGCCAGATGGAGGGCTACGGCAACGTCGTCATCCTCGACCACGGCGGCGCCTTCGCCACCCTCTATGCCCACATGTCGGTGATCGGCGCCTCGCTGGGGCAGGCGGTCACCCAGGGGCAGAAGATCGGGGCCGTCGGCTGCACCGGGCTGTGCACCGGCCCGCACCTGCACTTCGAGACCCGGGTCGGCGGCGTCCCGGTGAACCCGCTTTCGTTCCTGCCGTAGTCTTTCTGGCTTCCGCTGTTTCGCGCCCGGAGGCCGGTTGGATGCCCAAGCAGAAGAAGAAAGCGAAGCCAAAGACCGATGGGACCGTCGTCGGCAACCCCAAGGCTCGCCACGACTACGAGATCCTGGAGTCGGTCGAGGCCGGGATGGTGCTGACCGGGCCGGAGGTGAAGTCACTGCGCGGCGGGGGGGCGTCGCTCAGGGAGTCCTTCGCCATCATCCGCGACGGCGAGCCGCTGCTGATCGGGATGCACATCGCTCCCTACCCGCAGGCCGGGTATGCCGTTCAGGAACCCACCCGCACCCGGAAGCTGCTGCTGCACAAGGATCAGATCCAGCGGCTGGTCGGCAAGACCGCCGAGCGCGGCCTGACCCTGGTGCCGCTCAGGATCTACTTCACCCACGGCCTGGCCAAGCTCGAGTTGGGCCTGGCCCGGGGCAAGAAGAGCTACGACCGCCGGGAGTCGCTCAAAGAGCGGGACGCCCAGCGCCAGATCGACCGGGCGTTGCGGGGGCGGCGGTAGGGCGAGTTTCTATACTGGGTTGGTTGACAACTGCATAGCTGCACCAAGCTTCACCCAGACCCAGCACGGGGGCGAAATGGTTTCGAGGCCGGTGTCGTGTCTGGCGGAAGCGGGCCGAGGTCCGGGTGCCTCGTAAAACTGTCCGGAAAACTAAACGAAACGTCGCTGCCTAAGCGACCTCCCACCTCCTAAGTAGGTGGGCGTCCCACCTGGGAGGGCCTGCGGCCTGGGATGGGGCGTCGCGCAGCAGGATTACTCCGAGCGCCTCCGCCTGGCGGGCGCCGGAGGACATGCCAGCGAGGCTGGGGACCGGCAAGCCTGCCTGCGGCAATTGCCGGACTGAGACGATATAGCAGGCTACGCCCGTAGATGCCCCAGATGGGAGCTGTGCCGACCCGGGTTCAAATCCCGGCGCCTCCAAGAGCGCTCCTTGCTCTCGATGAGCGTTGTTGGAGGTGTGCCCAGAAGGCACCCCGTCATGTGGTCCCAAGCGGTCGGCGAGCGGGCGGCAACAACCCAGCCGGACCACGTCGCGAGAAGGAACATGTTCTGATGGTGCCGCGTATTTGGCTGCACGGCATCGGCCGGGGAGTCCTGGAAGCCGCTGGCCGGTGAGCCAGCCCGGACCCGCGGTCGCCGGCGGCGAGGAAGCCACCCT
>DAIQBQ010000199.1:0-6025 GCA_036781065.1 Actinomycetota bacterium | reverse complement strand
GCGCGCGGGTCATGTGGCTCTGGTCGGCATAGCCCGCGTCGACCATGGACGCGGGCACCGGCGGGAACGGCTCGGTGACCTCGCCTTGGCGGTACGGCGGACGGGCAATGCTCACCGGTGCGGGGCTTTCGTTGAGGAGTGGCGCAGTGCCGGCCTACCCAGCCGGGACTGAGAAGAGTATTGCATCGGATTGGCGGCCAGCCCGCCCGGGTGCCAGCGATCCTCAAGGGGCCGCAGAGCCAGCCCCACACCGCCTCCAGCCCTCAGCCGGCGCGCCTGCCCTGGCGCAACACCATCACCGGCCGGGCCAGGACGCCCAGGTCGGCGAGTGGGTCGCCGTCGACCAGCACCAGGTCTGCGACCGCTCCTTCGGCGATCCGGCCGACCCCGGCGAGCCCCAGGTGCCGGGCAGCTCCGGAGGTGGCGGCGGCCAGCACCTCCGCCGGTGCCAGCCCGGCCCTCGCCATCATGGACAGCTCGGTGGCGTCGATGCCCGGCGGCACTCCGGCGTTCCCCATGGCGGTCCCGTAGGCGACCTGGCCCCCAGCTTCCAGGAACCGCCGCAGGTTGCCGATCCTCGCCTCCGACGAGTCGACGTGGAGGGTCGGCACGACGACCATACCGGCGGAAACCATCCGCTCGATGACCTCGGCGGGGACCGTCTCGTTGCTCCACAACCCGTGGGCCAGCTCGTCCACGCCGGCGGCGAGCGCGAGCTCAAGCTGGGCGAGGCTCCCGCAGTGGCTCGTCACCGACAGCCGCCGCCCGTGGGCCACCGCGACGATCGAATGCAGCACCTCCACGGGCAGGGTCGGCCCGGACCGTGGCTCCTGGGCCACCTTGATCACGGCGGCCCCGCGGTCCGCCAGGCCCCGGACGGCGGCGGCCGCTGCGGCGGCCGACCCCACCTCCTCGGCGGTGCCCCGGGGCGCCCACCGGGCCCGGGCGGGATAGCCGCCCCGGGCGGTCAGCATCGGGCCGGCCGCCAGCAGGCCCGGGCCGGCCAGCGGGTTGGCCGAGAGCTCGGCGGCGAGCCGGAAGATCCTGCGGGCGGGCCACCCCAGGTCGCGGGCGGTCGTCACCCCTCCGGCCAGCACCCGCGCGGGCTTGAGCAGGCCGAGGTGGACGTGGCAGTCGATGACGCCGGGGAGCAGGGTGCGACCCTGCCCCGGGACGGCTTCGTATCCGGGGAGCCGGGCGCCGGCCTCCCCCACCGCCACGATGTGACCGCCCTCGACGAGGACCGTCCGGGCGCCGAGGCTCCGGACTCCGTCGAAGACGGCGGCGCCACAGAACGCGAAGCGGCTGCTAGCGGCCCCGGCCACCTTTGCCGGAGGGCCCCGACCGCTCGGCCACCCGGGAACCGATCACCGCCGAGACGCCGGGCAGCAGGATCACCAAGATCGCTTGCAGGAAGCCGAGGAAGTTCGTGTGCACAGCAAACAGGCTGCCGCCGAGGATCAGGCCCAGGATGCCGCCGAAACCGGCCCCGAGGAACCGCCGCTTGTTGCCCCGGGTCAGCCGGCCAGCCAGGTAGGCCCCGCCCCAGATCCCCGCGACCGCACCGAGAACGATGATGACAAAGTCTATGGGGGACAACCTGGACGACGAGTGGTCCACCGTCGCGGCAACCGTGAGGCCCAGGCTGAAGCCAGCCCCGACCCCCGCCGTGACCAGCAGCACCGTTGCGATCCACCACTTGGACGACCTGCGCATCGCGGCGATCGACGATGGCGATGGATCATTTTTGGGGGGGAGCTTCTGGGAGGGCTTCGTGGGAGGCCTGGAAGACGTCTTGGGCGACGGCTTCGACGACGCGGGCCGTTTAGACAAGCGCCTTCAGCTCCCTGCGCAGGTCGGCGATCTCGTCCCGCAGCCGGGCGGCGTACTCGAAGCGCAACTCCTTGGCAGCCTCGTGCATCTCTTCCTCCAGTGATTGGATCAGCCGGCCCAGCTCATCCTTGGGCATACCGGCAACCGCCGGCTCCCCGCCCCGGCGATCACGCCCCCGGCCCCGTCCGCGCCGCGGCGCCGGCGCGTCGGTCCCCAGGCTGAGCAGGATGTCTGAGACCTTCTTGCGGATGGTCTGCGGGTCGATCCCGCGCTCGGCATTGTGGCGCATCTGGATGTCCCGGCGCCGGTTGGTCTCCGAGATCGCCCGCTCCATCGACTCGGTCACCCCGTCGGCGTACATGATCACCTGGCCGTCGACGTTGCGCGCCGCCCGCCCGATGGTCTGGATCAACGACGTCGCCGACCGCAGGAACCCCTCCTTGTCGGCATCGAGGATCGCCACCAGCGACACCTCCGGCAGGTCGAGCCCCTCACGCAGCAGGTTGATCCCCACCAGGACGTCGAACGTCCCCAGCCGCAGGTCGCGCAGGGTCTGGATGCGCTGGATCGTGTCCACGTCCGAGTGCAGGTAACGGACCCGGATCCCCATCTCGACCAGGTAGTCGGTCAGGTCCTCGGCCATCTTTTTGGTCAGCGTCGTCACCAGCGTCCGCTGGTCGGCCTCGACGCGCTGCCGGATCTCGGTGATCAGGTCGTCGATCTGCCCCTTGGAGGGCCGGACCACCACCTGCGGGTCGACCAGCCCGGTCGGCCGGACGATCTGCTCGACGACCTGGTCCGACACCGACAGCTCGTAGGACGAGGGGGTCGCCGACAGGAAGATCATCTGGTTGACCCGGTCGATGAACTCGTCGAATTGCAGCGGCCGGTTGTCCAGCGCCGACGGCAGGCGGAAGCCGTGCTCCACCAGCGTCTCCTTCCGGCTGCGGTCGCCCTCGAACTGGCCGTGCAGCTGGGGCACGGTCACGTGCGACTCGTCGATCACCACGAGGAAATCCTCGGGAAAGTAGTCGAGCAGCGTGAACGGCGGCGAGCCGGCGGCCCGGCCGTCGATGTGGCGGGAGTAGTTCTCGATCCCGTTGCAGAAGCCGACCTCGCGCAGCATCTCCAGGTCGTACTGGGTCCGCATCCGCAGCCGCTGGGCTTCGAGCAGCTTGCCCTCGGACTCCAGCACCTTCAGCCGCTCCTTGAGCTCGGCCTCGATGCCCACCATCGCCCGGTCCATCCGGGCCCGGGAGGCGACGTAGTGCGACGCCGGGAACACCACCAGCTCCTCAAGCTCGGACAGCACCTCGCCGGTGACGGTGTCCAGCCGGACCAGCCGTTCGACGGTGTCGCCGAACAGCTCGACCCGGAAGGCGACCTCCTCGTAGGCGGGGAAGATGTCGATCGTGTCGCCGCGCACCCGGAACTTGCCCCGGGAGAAGTCGAAGTCGTTCCGTTCGTAGGCGATGTCGACCAGCCGGCGCAGGATCGCGGTCTGCGCGTAGTCCTTGCCGGCATGCAGCCGGAGCAGGTGGTTCTCGTACTCGATCGGCGACCCCAGGCCGTAGATGCACGACACGCTGGCGACGATCACCACGTCCCGCCTCGACAGCAGCGCCGAGGTGGCGGCGTGGCGGAGCCGGTCGATCTCGTCGTTGACCGAGGAGTCCTTCTCGATGTAGGTGTCGCTGGAGGGGATGTAGGCCTCGGGCTGGTAGTAGTCGTAGTAGGAGACGAAGTACTCCACGGCGTTGCCCGGGAAGAACTCCTTGAACTCGTTCGCCAGCTGGGCGGCCAGCGACTTGTTGGGGGCGATCACCAGCGTCGGGCGCTGGGCCGCCTCGATGACCCCGGCGACCGTGAAGCTCTTGCCCGACCCGGTGATGCCGAGCAGCGTCTGGCGCTCGTCACCGCGGGCCAGCCCCCCGGCGAGCTTGGCGGTGGCGAAGGGCTGGTCGCCGGCCGGAGCGAATTCGGAGACGAGCTTGAACGAGCTCACCGGGTCAGTGTACGCAGCCCGGCCGGCGCCCTTCTCCGGCCCGTACGGGCGGCTCCGTCAGTCCTCGGCCAGCAGGCCGTAGATCTTCTTGCGGGCCTCGCCCAGGATCTCGGCCACCTTCTTCACCTGTTCCGGGGTGCCCGCCCGGGCGACCTGCATGGCGGCGGCGCCGAGCTGGGACATCTCCTTGAACAGCTTGCCGAAGCGCTCCCGGCCCTCCCGGGCGCCCTCCCGGGCGAATTCCCACGGGCTACCCGCCTGCTCAAGAGCCTCGGCGAGCTTGGCCCGGCCGGCGTCGGTGATCGAGTAGATCCGCTTGCCGTCCCGCTCCTCGCTGGTGACGAAGCCGCTGTCCTGGAACAGCTGCAGGTGCGGGTAGACCGAGCCGGGGCTCGGGTGCCAGGCCCCGCCGCTGCGCGCCTCCATCTCGCGGATCAGCTCGTAGCCGTGCATCGGGCCGTCGGCGAGCACGCCCAGGATCCCGGACTGCACGTCCCCCCGCCGGGCACGGTGCCCACCGGGTCCCCCGCGGCCCCGGCCGAAACCGCGGCCCGGGTTGTCCCACATCCCCCACCCGAAGTCGCCGGGCGGGAAGTCCGGGTGGTGCCGGTGCCAGTGCGGGTGATGCCGCCCGCGACCCTCGCCGTGGAACGGTCCGCCGAAGTGAACGTCGTGCGGGTGCGGGTGCGGGTGACCTTCCACGCAGTCTTCCGTCGCCTGCGCTGTTTCCCTGCCTGCTGTTGGTTCGGTATCCATCTGCTCGGTCCTTTCCGATGAATCTGGTTGCATCTCGTGGCAACACGATATATCGCAATATATGTCGTGTCAACCGGTCTCCCGGGTCTCCCTGTCGTCAGGCGGGCGGGTGGAGGCCCAAAAACGGCAGCAGCCCGAGGAGGTCGCGCACCCGGGGGCCGGCGAAGCCGGCGTAGCGGTCCCACCGGTCGACCAGCACGCCGGTCATGCCCAGCTCATTGGCGGCGGCGACGTCGACGGTCGGGTGGTCGCCGACGAATGCCACGTCACGAGCCTGGAGTCCGGTCCGGTCCAGCGCCAGCTTGAAGATCGCCGGGTCCGGCTTCTCTACGCCTTCCCTGCCCGAGATCACCAGGCAGGCGAAGAACGGGGCGACCTCGAATTCGATCAGCATCCCCTCCAGCCACTCCTCGAAGTTGGAGACGACCGCCAAGGTCAGGCCCGCCCGCCGGCAGGCTTCCAGGGCCGGGAGGACATCGGGAAAGAGCCGGTAGGACTCGTAGCTGGTGAACCGGCCGTAGAGCGACTCGAAGATGGCACCATCGGGGTCGGGGATCCCGCGGTGGTCCAGCATCGCCCCGTACAGGCGCCGCCAGAAGGCACGGGACTTCTCCCGGGAGGTCGACCACCGCTGGTCGCCGCTCTGGGCGATCACCTCGGCGACGCTCCGGCCCACCGCGTGCAAGGCCTCCTCGACCTGTGCCGGCATCAGCGGGTAGCCGTGCTCGCCCAGGATACGGGCGAACAGCTCGAGGAACGAGGGGTGGGGAGCCAGCAGGGTGTCGCCGACGTCGAAGAACACCCCGCGGAAGTCCATGGCCCTGGAGCCTACCCGGGCCCGCCAACGGGGTTAACCTGCACGGATGAAGCGCGACCCTGCGCTGCAGCCGCTGACCCACGACCACCACCACGCCCTCGTCCAGGCCCGGAGGCTACGGCTGGCCGCCGCCGGGGAGAAATCCCAGCGCAGCCATGCCGCGGAAGCGTTCATAGCCTTCTTCGATGCCGAGACGATCAACCACTTCCGGGAGGAGGAAGAGTTGCTGCTCCCGTTGATGGTCGAGGCGGCCGGGTCGGTGCCGCCGCTCGTCGAGCAGGTGCTCACCGAGCACGTCGAGTTGCACACCCTGGTTCTCGGCCTGCGACGGGGCGACCCGACCGAGGAGCTGATGCGGGAAGTGGCGCGCCGGCTGGAGTCGCACATTCGGTTGGAGGAGAAGGAGGTGTTCCCGCTGGCGGAGCAGACGGTGGCCGCCGAGGCCCTCGCCGGGCTGCACTTTGCACCACGCAACCGCTAGCTAGCTGTCGCGATCCTGGCGGGGGTGCCGGATCCAGGTGGCACCCCTCGCTACGCTTTTGTGAGTAAAAACCATCATATATCAGGCTGTCACAAAATGAAGGCGGTCCCAGAGCCGTCAGAAACGTCGAGCG
>DAIQBQ010000198.1:0-6049 GCA_036781065.1 Actinomycetota bacterium | reverse complement strand
GCATCCTCACCCCGGAGGAGCGGGTGATGATCGAATCGGTCTGCGACGAGGCGGCGAGCGAGTTCGCGGCCGGCAGCTTCGCCTTCGACCCCGCCGACGAAGACATCCACTCCGCCGTCGAGCGGTTCCTCACCGGCCGCCTCGGCGACACCGGGGCGAAGATCCACGCCGGGCGGTCGCGCAACGACCTGGTCGCCTCGGACCTGCGGTTGTGGGCCAAGCGGTCGGCGCGGTCGGTCGCCGGGGAGGTCACCGGGTTGGCGTCGGCACTGCTGGCCCAGGCGGAGGCGCACGCCGGGACCCTGGCACCCGGCTACACGCACCTGCAGCGGGCACAGCCGATCCTGCTGGCCCACCACCTCCTGGCGCACGCGTTCGCGCTCAGCCGGGACTTCGCCCGGCTGATCCGCGCCTGGAACGCCGCCGACGTCTCGGTGCTCGGGGCGGCCGCCTTCGCCGGGACGTCGCTGCCGCTGGACCCGTTGTCGACCGCTGCGGACCTGGGTTTCGGCGCCGCCTTCGACAACGCCGCCGACGCGGTGTCGGACCGGGACTTCGCCCTGGAACTGCTCGCCGCCGGCGCCATCCTCGGGGTGCACCTGTCCCGGCTCGGCGAGGAGGTCGTCCTGTGGACCTCCAGCGAGTTCGGCTTCGCCACCCTCGACGACGCCTATGCCACCGGGTCCAGCATCATGCCGCAGAAGAAGAACCCCGATGTCGGCGAGCTGGCCCGGGCCAAGGCTGCCCGGCTGACCGCCAACCTCGTCCACCTGCTCGGGGTGACCAAGGGCCTGCCGTTGGCCTACGACCGCGACCTCCAGGAGGACAAGGAGGCGGTGTTCGACACCGTCGACACGCTGATGGCCGCGCTGCCGGCACTGGCCGGGCTGATCGGGACGATGACCTTCCACCCGGACCGGCTGGCGGCATCGGTCGGGTCGGCCAGTGCCGCCACCGACCTGGCCGAATGGCTGGTCGGGGTTGGGGTGCCGTTCCGCGAGGCGCACCATGCGGTGGGGGCGCTGGTCGGCCGGCTGGCCGCCGAGGCCCGCCAGCTTTCCGCCGCCACCGCCGACGATCTGGCGCACGCCCACCCGGCGTTCCGCCCGGAGGCGTTGCAGCGACTCGATCCCCGGCGCTGCGCCGAGGCCCGCCGCTCTCATGGCGGCACGGCGCCGGAGCGCATCGCCGAGCAGCTGGTCTCGCTGCGGGCGATCCTGGCCGAGCAGGAGAAGCGGCTGAGCGCCCTGGAGTAGATCCGCGGTGGATTTCCGGGGTCTACTGCCGCTTCCGTGGGCTCCTCGCTCTCTGGAGCGGGTGACGGCCAGGCCGAGCTTGCCGGCGATGAGGTAGACCATCGTTCGGCCGCTCGGTTCCCGGGCGGTCAGCTTGTCTGGGTGGGGTACCGTCCTCGCCTACCAGCTCGCCGATCGCCAGCTTGGGAGGAGCCAGTTTTGTGGATCGCTACACACAATAATGAGGGCCCATGATCCACAAAACACGGATCTTCTGCCTCTATGGTGCACAGAACCACAAACGGGGCCAGGAAACCCGGAAAGCTCACCGCGGAAAGCGGGGTCAGCCGGCCATGCCCGCCTCCGCCGCCTCCGCCGCCGGCTCCGCCAGGTGGCTCTCGGTCTGGCGCAGGAAGCAGGCCCAGGTCACCGCTCCCAGGACCAGGTAGGCGCCAAGGAAGACCCACAGCGCCGGCACCGACCAGTTGGCGTGGGCGGCGGCGATGGCAAGCTTCTCCGCCGGCGCTTTGGCCAGCTTCTGCAGGGCGGAGACCCCGAGGCTCGCCTGCCGGAAGACGACCTGGACCAGCACCCCGCCGAAGGCACCGATCGCCCCGGCGATGCCGATCACCGCCGCCGCGCGGCGCTTGAACTCGACCGTGGTTGCCGACCGGGCCAACCCCCGGGCGGCCGCCTGGCGTGCCCCGAGGGCGGCGAAGACCGACGGGATCATCTTGTAGATCGACCCGTTGCCCACCCCGCTCAGCAGGAAGATCCCCAGGTAGGCGACCAGGAAGCCGGCGAAGCTGCGCTGCTCGACCCCGTACGCCGCCGCCCCGGTGCACGCCGCCATGGCTCCGAACACCGCCACGGTCACCTTGGCGCCGCCCATCCGGTCCGACATCCACCCGCCGACCGGCCGGGCCAGCGACCCGACCAGCGCCCCCAGGAAGCTGAGCCCGGCCAGGTAGGTGGCGATGAACGGGTGGGCGGCGAGGAACTCGGGGAAGGTGTTCTTGATCACCAGGGGCAGCGCGAACGAGAACCCGATGAACGATCCGAACGTGCCGATGTAGAGCAGGGACAGGATCCAGGTCTCCTTGGCCCGCATCGCCTCGGCAAACGAGCGGTGGTCGGACTTGGCCTCGCTCAGGCTGTCCATGAACAGCCAGGCGGCGACCGCGGCGATGACGATCAGCGGGATGAACACCCAGCCGGCGTAGGCGATGTGCACCGGATGCACCGGCTTCTTCAAGGCCGAGCCGGCGACGCCGGCGATCAGCACCAGCGGCACGAGCAACTGGGAGGAGGCGACGCCCAGGTTGCCGCCGGCGGCGTTCAAGCCCAACGCGAAGCCCTTCCTGGCTTCCGGATAGAAGAACGAGATGTTGGCCATCGACGAGGCGAAGATCCCCCCTCCGAGCCCGGCGGTGGCGGCGCAGGCGAACAGGATCCAGAACTGCGGGCCGGCCGGCTGCTGGGCCAACCAGTGGCTGGGCACGACGATCGCCAGCAGGCCCGCCGGGATCAGCAGCAGGCCGGCGCTGATCGTCGTCCAGAGCCGCCCGCCGAAACGCGGTAAGGCGAAGGTGTACGGGATGCGCAGCGTCGAGCCGACCAGGTTCGGGATCAGGGTCAGCACGAACTGCTGGGACAGCGTGAGGCTGATGCCGATGTTCCCGAGGTTGATGACCACGATGGTCCAGACGACGAACAGGCAGAAGCCGAGGTGGTCGGTGAGGATCGACACCCCGAGGTTGCGCCGGGCGACCCGCTGGCCCCGCGAACGCCAGAAGTCCGGGTCCTCGGGGTTCCAGTGGTCGATCCAGCGCCTGCCGGCATGTCGTCCGGTCCCCGGCCCTCCGGCCGCGGCAGTACCTCGTTTGGCGTTCCGTAGCATTGTTCCCTCCCGCTCAATCGCCCGATCGGCGGGAGGCTAGCGGCCGCAGGTTTCCCTTCGGTTTCCGGTGGATCGCCTCCCGGTTAACTTTGGCCCGGAACATGCGCGGCCGCGCGATGATTCGCGGGTGATCCTGCTCGCTGCAGCCGGCAGCGCCGGCCCGTCGCAACTGCTGCCGGCCCGGGAGCAGATGGCCTTCACCCTGGGCTTCCACATCATCCTGGTGCCGTTCGGGGTGGCCTTCACCACGATCATGATGATCGCCGAGTACCGGGCCTACCGGCTGGGCGACGCCGACGCCCTGCTGCTGGCCCAGCGCTGGTCAAAGGTCGCCGCCGTGCTCTTTGCCGTCGGGGCGGTGTCGGGCACGGTGCTGTCGTTCGAGATGGGCCTGCTCTGGCCCGGTCTCATGGGCAAGTTCGGCGCCGCCTACGGGATCCCGTTCGTGGTCGAGGGCATCTTCTTCTTCCTCGAGGCGATCTACCTGGCGATCTACATCTACGGCTGGAAGCGCATGAAGCGCTGGACCCACTTCGCCTTCGGCATCCCGGTGGTGATCTCGGGCATGGGCGGCACCTTCTCGGTCGTCGCCGCCAATGCCTGGATGAACCTCCCGGGGGGGATCACGCTGCGCAACGGCAACGTCGTCGACGTGCGCCCGCTCCAGGTGTTCTTCAACCGGGCCTTCTGGTACGAGGCGCTGCACATGCTGCTGGCGGCCTACGTGGTCGCCGGGTTCGTCACCGCCGCCATCTACGCCTACGGGATGCTGAGGGAGGGCCGCAGCCCGTACCTGCGCAAGGGCTTCCTGGTCCCGTTCACGGTGGCCGCCATCGTGATCCCGGCGCAGATCCTCATGGGCGACGTCATCGCCCGCCAGGCCTACCGCAACGAGCCGGCCAAGTTCGCCGACATCGAGCTGCTGACCCATACCTCGACCCACGTCCCGGAGACCCTGGGCGGGTTGCTGACCTCGCACGGGACCGTGCGCTTCGGGATCCGCCTGCCCGACTTCGCCTCGCTGCTGGCCGGCTTCAGCGTCAACACCCGGGTCAAGGGGCTGGATGCCATCCCCCCCGCCGTCCGGCCGGAGACGCAGCTCGTGAACACGGTGCACACCTCCTTCGACATCATGGTCGGCAGCGGCTTTGCCCTCCTCTTCCTGGCGCTGTGGTTCGCCTGGGCCTGGGTACGGAAACGAAACCTGCCGTCCACCGCATGGTTCCTGCGGGCGGCGACCTTAGCTGGCCTGGTGTCGGTTGCGGCGCTGGAGAGCGGGTGGGTGGTCACCGAGGTCGGCCGGCAGCCCTGGACCGTCGTCGGGCTGCTGCTGACCCGGGACGCGGTAACCCGATCGGGCAACGTCTGGCTGTTCTTCGCCGGGGCGCTGGTGATCATCGGCGGCGTCGGGCTGGGAGCGATCGCCGTGCTTACGTCGATGGCCCGCCGCTGGCACCGTGGCGAGGACCACACCTTCGACGTGCCCTACAGCCCCGACCAGCCGCCGCTCGAGGAGGTCTCGTAAATGGGCGTCGCCGTGGCGGCGATGCTGTTCACCGTCCTGGAGGCCTACGGCATCTTCGCCGGTGCCGACTTCGGGGCCGGGTTCTGGGACCTGACCGCCGGCGGAGCGGCCCGCGGGCGGGAACCCCGGGCGCTGATCGACCACTCGATCGGGCCGGTGTGGGAGGCCAACCACGTGTGGCTGATCTTCGTCCTGGTGATCGCCTGGACCGCCTTCCCGCCGGCGTTCGTCGCGGTGATGCGGACCCTCTACGTGCCACTCGGCGTCGCCGCCCTCGGGATCGTGCTCCGGGGGTCGGGGTTCGCCTTCCGCAAGGTGTCGGTCCGGACCGCGGCCCAGCGGGCCAACGGGGCGATGTTCGCCCTGTCGTCGGTGATGACCCCGTTCTTCTTCGGGTGCGCCGCCGGGGCCATCGCCACCGGTCGGGTGCCCGCCAGCGGTGGGAGCGGGCCGCTCGTCATCTGGTTCACCCCGGCCTGCCTGTTCACCGGCGCCCTGACCGTGGTCATCTGCGCCTACCTGGCGGCGGTGTTCCTCACTGCCGAGGCGCGGACGCGCCACGCCCCGGAGCTGGAGGGCTACTTCCGGGCCCGTTCCTTCGCGGCCGCGGTTGCCGCCGGAGCCATCTCGCTCGGCGGGCTGCTGGTCGTCCGGGCCGGCACGCCGCACCTGTTCCACCGGTTGCTCGGCCCGGCCCTACCGCTGGTGGCCCTCTCGGTGCTCGCCGGTGGCGGTGTCCTGCTGGCCATACGGAAGGCGGATCCCCGCATCGTGCGGGTGCTCGCCGCCGGTGCGGTGGCGGCGCTGATTGCCGGATGGGGGGTCGCCCAGTACCCGTTCCTGCTCGGCAACCACCTCTCGATCCGGGCGGCGGCCAGCCCGGGCCCGACGCTCGACACGGTGGCCGGGATCTTCGTGGTGGCGGCGGTGGTGGTGCTCCCGTCGCTGGGCGTGCTCTACCTGCTACACCTGCGTGGCCGGCTGGAGTCGGCGTAACGTGGGGGGGGTGGAACGAGGACGAAACGGGCGCCAGCTGCGCGAGGGTTCCGGGCGCTGGCTGCTGGCGACCGTGCTGGACCCGATTGTCTGGGTGTTCCTGCTCTCCGGCACGTTCGAGGTCCTGACCGGCGACCCGACCCTGCACGCCACGCTGCTCTTCGCCGTCGCCGCCGTGCTGCTGGGCGACGCCATCCGGCGCAAGGCCAAGGGGCTCGGCCCGGTGCTGGCGGTGGAAGGCGCGCCAGCCGGCGGCGTGTTGGGGGGTCCGGATGCGGTCTCGCCGCGGCGGCTCAGCTGGGCGGGGGTCGTCGCCGGCGCGCTGTTCGCGGTCGCCGTGGGGTCGATGCAGCGCTATACCTACCCGGTCACCCTGACCGTCTGGCTCGTCGG
>DAIQBQ010000197.1:0-6058 GCA_036781065.1 Actinomycetota bacterium | reverse complement strand
GCCCGTCCGCCGAGCTGTCACCGCCGACCGATGAGCAGCTGCGTGCGCTGGCTCGGGCCGGCGCCGCCTGGAACCAGGGGCTGCCGGCCCTGCCCCGGCTCCCTGTCGACCTGGACATCCCCCAGGAGAGCGCCCCCCGCCTTTCCGGCCGCTGGACCCGGCTCGCCCAGGTCGGGGAATTCCAGCTGCACCGGGGCACGGTAGAGGCGGGCCGGCCGGCACTCGAGCCCCGCTCCGCCCCCGGCCGGGCGATCAGCCGGCTGCGCTGGGCGGTCCTCGGGCCGCCACTGCGCTCGAGCGCGGTCTATGCCGAGCGGATGGGGAAACTGACCGGGCTGCCGATCCTGTCGTCGGACCTGCTGTCGTCGGTCGCCTACGGACCGGAGGCGCTGCTGACCGCCCTTGCCGCCGGCGGGGCGGCGGCGCTCGGGCTGTCGCTCCCGATCGCCGCCGTCCTCGTCCTGCTGATGCTGGCGGTCGGCCTTTCCTACCGGCAGACCATCCAGGCCTACCCGTCCGGCGCCGGCTCGTACATCGTCGCCAGTGCCAATCTCGGGGAGCGAGCGGGGATCCTTGCTGCGATCGGGCTGCTGATCGACTACATCCTCACCGTGTCGGTGTCGATTGCCGCTGGGGTGGCGGCGATCACGTCGGCCATCCCCTCGCTGAGCCACGACGAGGTGGCCATCGGCCTCGCCGGCATCGGTCTGGTCACCGTCGGCAACCTGCGCGGGATGCGCCAGGCCGGCTACGTGTTCGCCATCCCAACCTACAGCTTCGTGGCAATGATCTACGTCGTGATCGTCGGGGGGCTGATCAAGGTCGGCGGCCACGGGTTCCACCCGGTGAGCCCGCCGCACCTGAACGGCACTGAGGCGCTCGGGTTCCTGCTCGTGGGGAGGGCCTTCGCCTCCGGCGCCACATCGATGACCGGGATCGAGGCGGTCTCCAACGCCATCCCGTCGTTCAAGAAGCCGGAGGCACGCAACGCCTTGGTGACCCTCGACCTCATGATCGTGATGGTCGTGTCGATGTTCGCCGGGCTGATGCTCATCGTGCACTTCAACGGTCTGGTGCCCCGCCGCGGTGAGACCCTGCTGTCGCAGATCGGCCGGGCGGCTCTCGGGGGCGGGGTCCCCTACGCGATCCTGCAGGCAAGCACCGCGCTGATCCTGTTCCTGGCGGCGAACACCGCCTACAACGACTTCCCCCGGCTGCTGTTCTTCATGGCTGCCAATGACCACGCTCCCCGCCGGTTCCTGCGGATGGGGGAGCGGCTGGTCTTCATCAACGGGACCCTGCTGCTGACCGTGATCGCCGGCGGCCTGTTCGTGATCTTCCGCGGCCAGACCGAGTCGCTGATCCCGCTGTACGCGGTGGGCGTGTTTCTCGCCTTCACGCTGTCGCAGGCCGGGATGGTGCGCCACTGGTTCCGCGACCACCGGCGGGGATGGCGGTGGCGGGCGGCGCTCAACGCCGGTGGGGCGGCGATGTCCGGCCTGGTGCTTGTCGTGGGGGCGGTGACGAAGTTCGTCGAGGGGGCGTGGGTGGTCGTTGTCGCCATCCCGGCGCTGGCGGTGGGCGCGCTCGCCGTCCGCCGGTACTACGGCGGGCTGCGGGTGAGCCTCGAGGTCGATGAGGATTCCCAGCCAGCCAGCGCCGGTCCCGTCTGCGACGTCCCGGCCGGCTGCGAGCACCTGCTTGTGGTCGGCGTGTCCCGCATGAACCGGGCGAGCCTGCAGGCCCTGGCCTACGCCCGTTCACTCCGCCAGCCGGTCTTCGCCCTCCACGTCAGCCCGGAGGACGAGGAGGCGGACCATTTCCGCCAGGTCTGGACGGTGTGGGGGAACCACATCCCGCTGAAGGTGGTCGAGTCGCCGTACCGGTCGGTCGTGCTGCCGATGACCCACTACATCGAAGCGCTCCACGAGCAGCGCCCGGAGCTTACGATCACCGTCGTCATGGGCGAGGTTGTCGCTCGGCATGTCTGGGAGCGGTTCCTGCTGAGCCCGCTCGGGCCCCGGCTGCGCCGGAACCTGCGGTCGGTACCCGGGGTGGTGGTCACGACGGTGCCGATCCATCGATGACCCTCCCGCCCGCGGTCCTAGCCATCGATATCGGAGGTAGCAAGCTGGCTGCCGGGATCGTCGACGGCACCGGTGTGCTGCTGGCTCGGGCTCAGCTGCCGACCCCCACCGGAGGCGACGCCGAGGCGCTGTTCGGGGCGCTGCTGGCGTTGATCGGCGACCTTCCCGTCGAGCGGGCGTCCGCCTGCGGGGTCGGGTGTGGAGGGCCGATGACGCCGGGGGGCGAGGCGGTCTCACCGCTCAACATCCCGGCCTGGCGGGGTTTCCCGCTGCGCCGCCGGCTGGCGGAAGCCACCGGGCTGGCCACCTTCGTCGACAACGACGCCAAGGCACTGGCACTCGGCGAGGGCTGGGTAGGTGCGGCGGTCGGCGAGGCCAACTTCATCGCCATGGTCGTCTCGACGGGCGTCGGCGGCGGCATCGTCCTGGAGGGAAGGCTGCTCGGTGGGCGGCTGGGCAACGCCGGCCACATCGGGCATGTCGTCGTCGAGCCGGGCGGCCGCCGCTGTGCCTGCGGGGGCCGGGGTTGCCTGGAGGCCGAAGCGTCGGGCACGGCAATCGCGGCGATCACCGGGCGCCCGGCCTCAGAGGCGTCCCAGGAGGTCATCGCCCGCTCCGGGCGGCTGGTGGGCCGGGCGGTCGCCGGAGTGGCGAACCTGCTCGACCTGCCGCTGGCGGTGGTCGCCGGCTCGGTGGCGCTCGGCTTCGGCGAGCCATTCTTTGCCGCCGCCCAGGCCGAGATCGACGCCCTGGCCTGCCTGGACTTCTCGCGAGGTACGGTGATCCGCCCCGCCGGCCTGGGCGACGCCGGGCCGCTGATCGGCGCCGCCGCGGTGGCCATGCGGGGGGATCGGTGATGGGCTTCCTGGGTCTATGAGAGGAAGATCGCCCATCTACAGAATGCCGAGGATGCCTTTCTACGGCGTCTGACCGGTCTCCCGGCCGGCGCTCCCCGGCGGCACCGCGACACCCTTCCCGAGCCCTGCCGGGCTCTCGTCCTCCCGCTCGGTCTCGGGAATGCGCGGCTGGAGCTCGTCGTCCGGCGAGAAGTCCTTCGCCTGCGCTACCTGGGGGCGAACCCCTTCTTGCGCCTTGTTGTTGGCCTGGGCTGCTTCGTAGAGGGCCTCGGGGCCTGGCTCAGCGCCCGCCACGAACTGCTGGCGGATCCCGCCGCTGGTCTTGCCCGCGCGGTCGCCGGAGGTGAGCACGCCCAGCGTTGCTGCGTCCTGACCGCCGCCCGACTCAACGCCCATCACTTTGGGGCTCTGCTCGTCGGCGGGCTCGCCCTTGCGGAGCGTCCCCGGTCCCGGTACCTGGAAACCGGAGGAGGTGTGTCCGGAAGGTCCCTTTCTCATCGCTTCGTCTTTCTGGCTGCTCATCACGAGTCTCCTTTCCGCTCGGGGCGGTCGTCCTCCCGCATCCTCCGGCGAGGCTGTTCGCCTGGCTGTGCGACGACGGGGATATTGGTGTCTTCCGCCGGCTGGTCCCCGCTGCCCGGGGTATCGGTTTCCCGCTTGCCGGCGGCCGGTGCCTCGCGATCCACGGCGTCCTCCTCATGGTGGTCGCGGGAATGGGTGGGCCGATGTCCGCCTTGTTCACGAGGGCCTTTGGCTTATGCCCTCACTTGGGCCCTACCCGGAGTCGCACCGGGGAAAACCGGCGATCCCGCTGTGGCGGACACCCGCCGGGCGGGCGTGGGAAACCCGGTCCGAGGCCGTCGGCCGAAGGACCGTGGTGTCAGCGGGCTAGCTCCGCCAGGCCTGAAAGATCTGCACGGACGAGTCAAATTTCAGGCGCAAGGCCGGTGTCGACGATGAGCTCGTGGAGGTCCCGATCGAGGTCCCGCCAGGCCCGCGCCACCGGGGCTCTCGTGCGGATCTCCGGCGGGTGTCAAGGACTGCCGGATCCAGGTGGCACGCCTCGCCACGCTTTTGTGTGTAAAAACGTTCATATATGCGCGGTTTTCGCACACAAAAGACCTGGAAGGCAAAGTGGCTCGCCTGGCGGCGGCGCAATTCGGTGCTTACCAGGCGTCAAGCCCTGGCCGCCGGCGAAGACAACGAACGCAGCGAAGTGCAGGCGGAGCCTGCACGCCCTTCTGGGCAGTATGAGGATCGCTCGCTAATGCCAGTTGATTCTGGGGGGCCCGTAGAATGGGCGCGTACGGGTTTTCGTCAAACGACCAGCCGGTAAGGAGAGTGCGATGACCGAAGCTGCGGGGGAGAGCATGGAGTCAGGCTGCTGCGGGGGCCACGGGCATGGCCACCACGCCCATGAGTTCCAGCATGAGGCCTATGCCGGGGTGTGCGCCCAGGACGCCGCCTGTGCCAGCTCCGCCGACAGCTGTGCCGAGGGCGAAGCCTGCTGCGGCGGCCACGGCCACGACCTGTTCGCCTTCCCGACGACCACCGAGGTCGTCTCGGTCCCGGCGGTCACGCTCGCCGGCGTGCTGGACCTCGTCGAGAAGCTGGCTCCGGACATCGCCAGCCTCGAGACGGAGAGCGACTACCAGGAGAGCCTGCGGCTGCTCACCGACCAGGCCCCCCAGCTGGTGGCGCTGCGGGCGGCGTTCCTCGACCGGATGACCGCGCTGCTCAACGAGGTGGCGGCCGGCCGCGCCGAGTAGCCCTCCCGCGGGCGGAGGCCTGCCCGCCTAGGATCATTCCGCGTGCGGGTACCCCCGCTGCCGATCGTTCGACGAGAGGAGGCCCCCGTGGAAGTTGAGTCCTACCAGAACGGGATCCCGTCGTGGGTTGATCACTCAAGCGCGGATCCGGCCAGCGCGACCGCGTTCTACGGCGAGTTGTTTGGCTGGGACATCGAGACCGGCCCGCCCGAGGCGGGCGGGTACGCGATGGCCATGAAGAACGGGCGCCCGGTCGCCGGCATCGGACCGACGCAGGGTCCCGGCCCGGCCGCCTGGGCGAGCTATGTCAACGTCGACTCCGCTGACGACACCACGGCCAAGGCCCAGGCCGCCGGTGGGCGGGTCATGCTGGCGCCGATGGACGTCATGGAAGCCGGGCGGCTCGCCGTGTTCAGCGATCCCGGCGGCGCGGTAATCGGCGCCTGGCAACCCGGGGCGCACAAGGGCGCAGGGCTGGTCAACGAAGTCTCCACGTTCAGCTGGACCGAGCTGATCACCGGCGACATCGAGGGCTGCAAGGCGTTCTACCGGGCAGTCTTCGGCTGGGAGCCCGACACCCACGAGCAGCCGGGCGGCCCGTCGTACACGGAGTTCAAGGTCGGCGGCCGGAGCGTCTGCGGGATGATGGGCCGGCCGCCGGGGATGCCCGCCGAGGCGCCGTCATTCTGGGGGGTCTACTTCAACGTCGCCGACACCGACGCCGCCGTCGCTGAGATCCAGCGCCTGGGCGGGTCGCTGTTCATGGGCCCGACCGACATCCCGCAGGGCCGGTTCGCCGTCGTCGCCGACCCGCTGGGGGCGGTCTTCAACGTCATTGCGCCGCCCCCGCCTGCCCCGGAAAGCTCAACGTAGTGTCGGAGGAACCAACCGTCGAGCAACTGGTCGAGGCCGAGCGCGCCCGCTGGGGCGAGTTGATGGCGCTGCTCAGCCAGCTGACGCCCGAGCAGATGCGCCGCCCCGGCTACTTTCAGGAGGGGTGGTCGGCCAAGGACCTGCTTGCCCACCTGGCCGGCTGGCTGGCCGAGGCCGGCCTCGTCCTCGAGCAGGTCCGGGCCGGCACCTTCACCGGGCGGGACATGGACGTCGACGCGATGAACGCCACCTTCCTTTCGGCGAACCGGGACGAGCCGATCACCATCGTCGAGGCTCAGGCCCACGCCGCCCGCCAGCGGCTCATGCGCGAGGTCCGCGAGCTGGAGGACATCTCCGGGGACGCCGCCGTGTGGCTGCGCAAGGCCGGACCGGACCACTACGACGAGCACCTGCCGCGCCTTCGGGAGTGGGTCAAGGAGGTGCGAAGCCACTCGTAGCGGCGGCCTGGAGC
>DAIQBQ010000196.1:0-6066 GCA_036781065.1 Actinomycetota bacterium | reverse complement strand
CTTGATCGGGACCTCCACGAGCTCATCGTCGACACCGGCCTTGCGGCCTGAAATTGGACTCGTCCGTGCAGATCTTTCAGGCCTGGCGGAGCTAGGAACGCTTTTGCGTGTGACCAACCGTCCAACGCGAGCGGGTAGGCTGATCGCATGCGCATCGGGGCCCACGTCGGCGGGGACGAGGATCCGCTCGGCGAGGCGGCGTCAATCGGCGCCGAGGCCATCCAGATTTTCGTGGGCGACCCGCAGAGCTTCGAGAAGCCCAAGCCGCGGGCCGACGCCGGCGTGCTCCGGGCCTCCCCGATCCCGGTCTACGTCCACGCGCCGTACCGGCTCAATGTCTGCCACCCGTCGCCCCGGGTGCGCGTCCCCTCGCGCAAGACGCTGGCGCAGACGGTCGACGCCGCCGTCGGGATCGGGGCCGCCGGGGTGATCGTCCACGGCGGCCACGCCGAGGACGACCCGGCGGAAGGGCCGCGGCGCTGGTGGAAGGTGTTCGAGGAGCGGGAGTACCCGGTCCCGGTACTGATCGAGAACACCGCCGGCGGCGACAACGCGGTCGCCCGCTACGTCGACCAGCTTGACCGGCTGTGGCAGGCGCTCGAGGGGTTCCCGGTCCGGTTCTGCTTCGACACCTGCCACGCCCACGCGGCGGGCGAGGAGCTGAGCGACGTCATCGAGCGTGTGCTGAAGGTGGTCGGCCACATCGACCTGCTCCACGTCAACAACTCCCGCGACGCTGCCGGGACCGGCGCCGACCGGCATGCCAACATCGGCTCCGGGACGATCGACCCGGCGGCGATCAAGGACATGGTGGCGGCCTCAGGCGCCCCCGTCGCCATCTTCGAGACCCCGTGGCCCGGCATCAAGGACGACATCGCCTGGCTCCGGGATGCCTTAGCCTGATCCCGACCCGGGTCGCGACCAGAATCTCCCCCGCAGCGTTAGCATTAGCCCGTCACCTGAGCGGAGGGATAGTGATGGCGATCGTAACGATTCAGACGCTTCCCGAGGGCAGCACGAAGGAGAACATCGCAGCCGTCTCCGCCGCGATCATGGCCGGTGGGAACCCGGCTGGCGCGCTCTCGCACGTCATCTACGAAGACGGCGGGCGGTTCAAGAGCGTCGACGTCTGGGAGTCCGAGGCCGCCTACAACTCGTTCATCCAGGACCGGTTGCGCCCGGCGATCATGCAGGTCGCCCAGTCGCTGGGCATGGACCCCAGCCAGATGCCCGCCGCGGACCCGCCCCAAATGTTCGAGGCGATCGAGAACTTCCCCGGCTGATCCCGGGGTCGCCCGCGACCGCCCAAGCGGGCAACAGATGGAGATCCGATGGAGTCTGCCGGACGGTGCTCTCCTGGGGTCCCTGAGCCCGGCCGCCGAGGCTAAGCTGACCCGTGGCGCCGTCCTTTTACGGCGGCTATGACTCCAAGCGCTCCAGGAGGCATCGTGAACGAAAGCTCCAGTGCCGGGACGGCCACCGTGCCCGCCCCGCCAAGCGCGCCGGCATCAGGGCGCGCCCGCAGGGCAGCTGCCGACCTGCTCGGTCCCCGGCGGATCTCGAAGCAGATCCACGTCGGGCCGGTGGCGATTGGCGGCGGCGCCCCAATCTCGATCCAATCGATGTGCACGACCAAGACCGACGACATCGGGGCGACGCTGATCCAGGTCCACCAGCTGGCCACCCAGGGCGCCGACATCGTCCGGTGCGCCGTGCCCCACGAGGGCGACGCCAAGGCGCTGCCGACGATCGTGGCTCAGGCCGGGGTGCCGATCGTCGCCGATATCCACTTCTCCTACCGCCTGGCCCTGATGGCCCTCGAGGCCGGCGTACAGGGGCTCCGGCTCAACCCGGGCAATATCCGCAACGAGGGCCAGATCCGGGCGGTCGCCAAGGAGGCGGCGGCCCGCGGCGTGCCGATCCGGGTCGGCGCCAACGCCGGCTCGCTCGACCGGGCGCTGGTCGCCCGCCATGGCGGGCCGACCCCGGCAGCGCTTGTCGAGAGCGCCCTCGCCGAGGTCAGGCTGCTGGAGGACGTCGGCTTCACCGACATCAAGATCTCGGTCAAGCACCAGAACGTCCCGCAGATGATCGCCGCCTACCGGATGCTGGCGGCCCAGACCGGCTACCCGCTGCATCTCGGGGTTACCGAGGCCGGACCGCCGCCCACCGGGCTGGTCAAGTCGGCGATCGGGCTCGGGACGCTGCTTGCCGAGGGCATCGGCGACACCATCCGTATCTCGCTGACCGCCGACCCGGTGGAAGAGGTGAAGGCCGGCAAGCAGATCCTGCAGAGCCTGGGCCTCCGGCGGACGACCTTCGACCTGGTCGCCTGCCCCTCCTGCGGGCGGGCCGAGCTCGATGTCGTCGGGTTGACCAACCAGGTGCTCAAGCGGCTCGAGGAGATGAACCTGCCACCGGTACAGATCGCGGTCATGGGCTGTGAGGTCAACGGCCCGGGGGAGGCCCGGGACGCCGATGTCGGCGTCGCCGCCGGGCCGGGCCGCGGGCTGCTGTTCAGCCGGGGCAGGCAGCTGGGTTGGGTGCCGGCCGACCGGATGGTCGATGCTCTGCTGGAGGAGGCGGTCAGGGTCGCCGAGGAGAAACTCCGCGAGGAGGCCTAGCGACTGCGCTGATGCCCGGGCCGCCCGGAGTGACTTGACAGCGGTCCGCAACCCAAATTAGATTGAGCGCCTGCTCAAACGCCCTATGTGTCAAAGGGCGCAAAGCAGCCTGGTGAGCGGGCCGGCTGGATAGCAGGAGCCTGCTGGGCACCCGCCAGCCCCCACCGGGCATCCGACGAGACGACGAGGAAGTTGGTGGACAAGGCGCGGAAGATTCTGCTCGCGGCGCCCCGCGGCTGGTGCGCAGGGGTCGATCGCGCGGTCGAGATCGTTGACGTGACCCTCGCCCGGTACGGGCCGCCGATCTACGTCCGTAAGCAGATCGTGCACAACCAGGCGGTCGTCGCCGGCTTTGCGGCGCGGGGTGTGGTCTTCGTCGACAGCGAGGAGGAGGTGCCCGAGGGGGCGGTGTGCGTCTTCTCCGCCCACGGCGTGTCCCCTGCGGTCCACGACAGCGCCCGCCGCCGGAACCTGACGGTGGTCGACGCCACCTGCCCGCTGGTCACCAAGGTCCACGTCGAGGCTCGCCGCTTCGCTAAGGCCGGCCGCACCATCTTTCTCGTCGGCCACACCGGCCACGAGGAGGTCGAGGGTACCGCCGGGGAGGCTCCCGGGCAGGTGGTCCTGATCGACGGGGCGGCAGCGGCCGCCGCGGCCGAGGCGGAGGACCCGGGCAACGTCGCCTACCTGACCCAGACGACCCTCGGGGTCGACGAGACCAGCGGGATCGTCGACATCCTGAAGCGCCGGTTCCCGGCGATCGCCGGTCCCCGCAAAGACGACATCTGCTACGCCAGCCAGAACCGCCAGGAGGCAGTCAAGGCGCTGGCTGCCCGCAGCGACCTCATGCTCATTGTAGGCTCCGACAACTCCTCAAACTCCAACCGACTCGTAGAGGTCAGTAGGGAGGCTGGTAGCCCTGCGCACCTTATTTCTGACGAGAGTGCCATCGACCCGCGCTGGCTGGACCGGGCCCAGGTCGTCGGTGTGTCGTCCGGGGCCTCGACCCCGGAGCACCTCGTCGACGGCGTCGTCGCCTACCTGCGCGGCCACGGCTTCGCCGATGTCGAGGAGCTGGCTGTCGCCACCGAGGATGTGCACTTCCCGCTTCCCGCTGGCATCGCCTAGCCGCCGGGCGGGGAGGGGGGACTGACGCCGATGGAGCCGCTTTCCCGCGACGAGGTCGCCGTCGTCCTCGACATCATTGCCGACGACCTCGAGCGCATCGAGAAGATCCTCACCGAGGCCTCCGCCGCCGGGACGGCGTTCCTTACCGAGTCGGCCACCTACCTGGCGCGGGCGGGAGGCAAGCGGCTGCGGCCGGCCCTGCTGTCGCTGACCGCCCGGATCTGGTCGGACTGCGGCCCGGACGCCGACGCCACCGCGGCGGCCATCGAGATGACCCACCTGGCGACCCTGTACCACGACGACGTGATCGACGAGGCGGACCTGCGGCGCAGCGTGCCGAGTGCCAACAACAAGTGGGGCAACACGGTGGCGATCCTGGTGGGCGACTACCTCTTCGCCCGGGCCTCCAGCATCGCCGCCGACGTCGGCGGCGATGTGCCCCGGGTGCTCGCCGACGCCATCGCCCGGGTCGTCCAGGGGCAGGTCCGGGAGCTGGAGCACAACTACGACGTGCGCCGTCCGGCGGCCCACTACTTCGCCACCGTCGACGACAAGACCGGGGCGCTGCTCGAGGCCTCGTCACAGCTCGGGGCGTCGCTGTCGGGGGCGACCCCGGAGCAGGCCGACGACCTGCGCCGGTTCGGGAGCGCCTTCGGCACCGCCTTCCAGATCGCCGACGACCTGCTCGACCTGTCCGCCACCCAGGACGAGCTCGGCAAGGCGCCCGGCACCGACCTTCGCGATGGCGTCTACACGCTGCCGCTGCTCTATGCCGTCGAGGCCGAGCCGTCGCTGGCGGCGGCGCTCGGGACCCAGGAGCCCGACGTCGACCTGATCCGGTCGGCGGTGGTGCGCTCCGGTGGCTTCGACCGAGCGCTGGCGGTGGCCGCCGACTATGTCGACCAGGCGCTGGCCGCTCTCGGCAGCGCGCCCAACGGGATGGCCCGGGAATCGCTGGAGGCGCTGACCCGCCTGATCATCGACCGGGTCCCCGTTCTCGAGTGAAGGCGGAGGTTAAGCTCGGGAGCCTAGGCTTAACCGGTGAACGCGGCTGACTACTCCATGCGGACCCAATCCATCTCGGCTCACGGCGATACAGCGGCCCGGGTCAGGGACCCGGCCGAGCGCCTGAGCGACGCCCGCATCCCGGCCCACCTGGCGGTCATCCCGGACGGGAACCGGCGCTGGGCCTGGGAGCACGGAGTGTCCCCGGTCGAGGGGCACCGCCGGGGCTTCGAGGTGGCCCGCCGGCTCTCCCGGTTCTGCCGCCGGATCGGCATCCACACGGTCACGCTGTGGGCGTTCTCGACCGAGAACTGGAAGCGGTCGCCCGAGGAGGTGGCCGCCCTGTTCGCCCTGTACGAGTCATGGATCCTCGACCTGATCGACGAGGCCGTCGAGGAGGAGGTCAGGGTGCTGCACATCGGCCGGCGGGAGGGTGCCCCGCTGGGCATGGAGGCGGCGGCGGAGCAGGCCGGGTTCCCCGATGGGCTGCCCGATTCGCTGCTGGCGGCGCTCGACCGCATCCTGGCCGAGACCCGCCACTTCGACCGCAACGTGATCGCCCTGGCGCTCAACTACGGCGGTGCCGACGAGCTGCAACGGGCGGTCGGGCGGCTGCTGGCAGACGCCCAGGCGACTGCGGTGGATCCCAAGGCGCTGACCCTCACCGACTACCTGGACACCACCGGCCAGCTCCACCCCAACCCGGACCTGGTCTGGCGGACCTCCGGCGAGTACCGCTCCTCGGGCTTCCTGCCCTTGCAGGCGGCCTATGCCGAGCTGGTGTTCACCACCAAGTACTGCCCGGACGTGGACGAGGACGACGTGGTCGACGCCATCCTCGAGTACTCGGCCCGGGTGCGCCGCTTCGGCGGCTGACAGGAGGAAGCTTTCAGTTTTGTGGATCGCTACACTCAATAATGAGGGCCCATGATCCACAAAACACCGGATCCCCAGCGCGACCCGGGGGCCGTTTCCGGCCCCCGGGTTGTTTTGATCCTGGCCGCCGAAGCGGTTTTTCGGGTTAAAGCACTGGCGCCATCCCAACGATCGGCTTGTTCAGGTTGATGCTGCCGGCCGAGCCGAAGAACTTGGCGTCGCCGAAGGAGAAGATCCCTCCGTCGGTGGCCACCAGCCAGTAGCCCTGCCCGGTCGGCGTTGAGGCCATGCCCACGATCAGCTTGTTCAGCTTGATGCTCCCGGTCGATCCCTGGAAGGCGGCGTCGCCGTAAGAGAAGATCCCTCCGTCGGTGGCCACCAGCCAGTAGCCCTGCCCATCCGGGGTGGAGCCTATGCCCACGATCGGCTTTTT
>DAIQBQ010000195.1:0-6070 GCA_036781065.1 Actinomycetota bacterium | reverse complement strand
CCCAGCTCGGCGGCACTGCGCTGAGCACGTAGACCCTCGGTAGGACCCGCCGCCAATCGCCAGAGCGAACCCGGTAGGCAATGGCCTTGACGGTGAGACCAAGGTGCAGCGCCTGATTGAGCCCGATCACTCCAAACTGTCGACCAGCCAGGTGCCGGATGTCATGGTCTCGGAGTTCTGTGGATCGTGGGCCCTCATTATTGAGTGTCATGATCCACAAAACCGTACTCAGGGGTACCGACAGAAACCCGGCCGGGAATGGGGCGGCGGGCAAAAAAGTTGTAGCGGGCGTGAAGGTCGCCCAGGAGTTCTCGATCGACGCCCGCACCGGGGTGGGTGCCGTGCACCTCGGTGTCACCGACGGCGCCACCGCCCGGGAGTTCTACACCGGCCCCGTCGGGCTTACGGTCCTGAGCGACGACGGCGACGAGATCGTGCTCGGCTCCGGCGGGAAAGAGGTCGTCGTCCTCCACCCGGGCGCCGACCGGCCGGTCGCCCAGCGCACCAGCGGCCTCTACCACCTGGCGATCGTGCTGCCCAGCCGGCGGGAGCTGGCCCGGGTGATCGCCCGGCTGATGCGCAACCGCTACCCGAACTCGCCAACCGACCACGTGATGACCAAGTCCGACTACCTCTGGGACCCGGACGGCAACGGGATCGAGATCTACGCGGAGACCCCCGAGGACGGGGTGTTCGGCTTCGCCGACGGCCAGTTCGTGGCCCGTGACGCCCAAGGCCGCTCCCGCTCCGGCCGGGACCCCATCGACCTGGAGGCCCTGTTCGGCGAGCTCCAGCCCGGCGACCGCTTCGACGTGCCGCTCCCGGAGGAGGCCCACATGGGCCACGTCCACCTGCATATCCGGGACCTGCAGGAGGCGGTCGACTTCTACCACGGGGTCATCGGCTTCGACGTAATGGGGGTCGCCGACCGGTGGGGGGCGGCCTTCGTCTCGGCCGGCGGCTACCACCACCACCTCGGCCTCAACACCTGGGCCGGCCAGGGCGCCCCGCAGGGGCCCCCTACCGCCGCCGGGCTGCGCCGGTACACCATCGAGGTGGCCGACGAGACCGCCCTGGGGGCCGTCACCAGCCGGCTGCACGAGGCCGGCATCGACGTCACGGAGGAGCCCGGTGCCCAGGTGGTCCGCGACCCCTCCGGCAACCGGGTCCACATCCAAACGAGAGCGGCCAAGTAGCGGCGGCCTGGTGATATCGTCACAGACGCCCAGCCTGTCAGGAGAGCCTATGCCAGTCGTCGTAAACATCCCATCGATGCTCCGGGGCAACGTCGGGGGAGCGCACAAGGTCGATGCTGAGCCCGGCACGTTGCGGGATGTCGTGAACGGTCTGGTCGCCCGGTACCCGTCGCTCTCCGAACAGCTGCTCGGTGAGGGCGGGGAACTGCACAAGTTCGTCAATGTCTACGTCAACGACGAGGATGTGCGCTACATGGACGGGCTCGACACCAAGGTCAGCGACGGCGATGTGCTGGCGATTCTTCCGGCGGTGGCCGGAGGGGCGGCGTAGGTTCCCAGCACCCGGTGCGCATCGACGACATCTCGGGGCTTGTCGGCAACACCCCTCTCGTTGGCATCTCCCGGCTCTCGCCGAACCCGCGGGTGCGGATGTGGGCGAAGCTCGAGGGCCAGAACCCCACCGGATCAGTTAAGGACCGTATCGCCCAGGCGATGCTCGACGCCGCCGAGGCCTCCGGCGAGCTGACCCCCGAGCGCCGGCTCCTTGAGCCGACGAGCGGGAACACCGGGATCTCGCTCGCCTTCCTGGCCCGCCGCCGCGGCTACCCGCTGATGTGCGTGATGCCGGAAACCGCCTCCGCCGAGCGCCGGGACCTGATCAAGGCCTACGGGGCGCAGATCAAGCTGACCGAGGGCGAGTACGGGTCCAACGGGGCGATCAGGGTCGCCGAGCAGATGGTCGAGGAGGACCCCACCTACCTGATGCTCTACCAGTACGGCAACGAGGCCAACCCCGGAGCCCACTACGCCACGACCGGGCCCGAGATCCTGAACGACCTCCCCGAGGTCACCCACTTCGTCGCCGGCCTGGGCACCGGCGGGACGCTGACCGGGGTCGGCCGCTACCTCAAGGAAAACAAGCCCGAGGTGCAGATCGTCGCCGCCGAACCCCAGCAGGGCGACCTGGTCTACGGGCTGCGCTCGCTGGCGGACGGCTTCGTCCCGCCGGTGTTCGACCCGACCGTGCTGGACCGCCGGATCAAAGTCAGTGCCACCGACTCGGTCCGGCTGACCAAGGAGGTGCTGGCCAAGGAGGGCATCTTCTGCGGGATCTCGGCCGGGGCCACCGTCCACGTTGCCCGGCGGGTGGCAATGGGCCTCGACGCCGGCGACATCGTCTGCCTGTTCGCCGACGGCGGGTGGAAGTACTTGTCCACGGCGATCTGGACCAAGGAGACCGAGCAGGCGGCGAGCGACGTCGAGTACATGCCGTGGTGAGCGCGGCCGACCGGCCGATCGGGGTCTTCGACTCCGGGGTCGGCGGGCTGACCGTCGTAAGGGCGCTCGAGGAGCTGCTCCCCCAGGAGCACCTGATGTACTTCGGCGACACCGCCCGGGCCCCGTACGGGCCGCGCTCGGTCGAGGAGGTCCACCGCTTCGCCTTCCAGATCATGGACGACATGGCGGCCCGCGACGTGAAGATGCTGGTGATCGCCTGCAACGCCATGACCGCGGCGGCCTACGCCGACGCCCTTGAGCGCTACGACCTGCCGGTGATCGGGGTGATCGAGCCGGCGGTGCGGACCGCGGTGCGGGCGACCCACAACGGCCGGGTCGGGGTCCTGGCCACGCCGGTGACCATCGGCAGCGGGGCCTACCAGAAAGCCCTGACCGGACCGGGCACCGAGCAGCTGGAGGTCTACTGCCGGGCCTGCCCGGCCTTCGTCGACCGGGTCGAGGCCGGCGACACCTTCTCTGAGGAGCTGATCGGGCTGGCCGAGGGCTACCTGGCCCCGCTGCTCGCCGCCGGGGTCGACACCCTGATCCTCGGCTGCACCCATTACCCGCTGCTGAAGGGTGTATTGCACTGGGTGACCAAGGGCGACGTCGAGCTTGTCTCGTCCGCCGAGGCGGTCGCCCGGGACGTGTATACCCGGCTGGTGGCCGAGAACCTGTTGCGCCGGGTGAAGGAGCTGGGCACACGGCGCTTCGCCGTATCCGGCGACCCGGAGCAGTTCCGGGCCGTAGGATCACGGTTCCTTCCGGAGCTCAACGAGGTGGAGGCGGTGCCATGGCCTACGAAGTGATCGTGCTGGGCGGGAGCGGGACGTTCCCGGCGCCCGGGGCGGCGTGCTCCGGGTACCTGTTGCGGTCCGGCGAGACCGCCCTCTGGGTCGACTGCGGGCCGGGGTCGTTCGCCAATCTGCAGCGGCACATCAAGCCCTCCGAGCTGCGCGCCATCGTGCTGACCCACACCCACCTCGACCACATCGTCGACCTCTACCCCTTCCTGTACCAGCTGCGTTACGGCCCGGAGGCGAGCGAGCCCGGGGGGTTCCCGGTCTACGCCCCGGCGGGGGCGGCAGAGTTCGTCGGGCGCATCGCGTCGAACGAGGGCCCGTCGGGCGACCCCACCTTCGGTGGCTACCTGAGCTTCCTCCCGATCAACGCCACGCTGATCGCCACCGTCGGCGACTTCGAGCTGCGCTTCTGCCGGACCCGGCACCCGGTCGAGACCTACGCGCTGCGGGCGACCGCCAACTCGCGGGCGGTGGCGTACACCGCGGACACCGGACCGGACATGGGGGTCACCAACTTCTGCTGGGGAGCGAACCTGATCATCTGCGAGGCGACCTCCCAGAAGGCGAAGAACGAGGTGCCCGACGTCCACATGACCGCGGCCGAGGCCGGCGAGCTGGCAACCCGGGCGTGCACGTCGCAGCTGCTGCTGACCCACCTCGTTCCCGGACTCGATCCCGCGGTCAGCCGGGAACAGGCCGCCCGGGAGTTCCGGGGCGAGATCGACGTGGCGTCGGACAACCTGCGCATCCTGGTCTACTGACCCCCCAAACGATAGGGTTCCGCCCATGACCCGCGCCGAGACCCGCGCCGAGACCCGCGCCGATGGCCGCCGTCCCGATGAGTTGCGCCCGATCACCGTTGTCCGCGGCTACAGCAGCTTTGCCGAGGGCTCGGCCCTCTACTGCGCCGGGCGGACCCGGGTGCTGGTGACCGCGTCGGTCGAGGAGCGGGTCCCGGACTTCCTGCGCGGCACCGGCAAGGGCTGGGTCACCGCCGAGTACTCGATGCTGCCCCGGGCCACCGAGACCCGGACTCCGCGGGAGGCGGCCAAGGGCCGCCAGAGCGGGCGGACCCAGGAGATCCAGCGGCTGATCGGACGGTCGCTCCGCTCGGTCTGCACCCTGCCGGCGCTGGGGGAGCGGACGGTCTGGCTCGACTGCGACGTGCTCCAGGCCGACGGCGGGACCCGGACGGCGTCGATCTCGGCCGCTTACCTGGCGCTTGCCGATGCGGTGGCCGGGCTGATCGCCAAGGGCAGGATCCCAGCCTCCCCGCTGCGTGAGGAAGTCGCCGCGGTGAGCGTCGGCATCGTCGGCGGGGTGCCCAGCCTCGACCTGGCCTACACCGAGGACTCGACCGCCCAGGTCGATCTGAACCTGGTGATGACCGCCTCCGGTGGCTTCGTCGAGTTGCAGGGCACCGCCGAGGGGCTCCCCTTTACTGCCGACGAGTTGGCGGCGATGATCTCTCTCGGCAGGAAGGGCATCGGGGAGATCGTGGCGGTGCAGCGGGAAGTGCTGGCCCGGCCGCCGTCGGGCGACTGATACGGGGGAGCCGTGAAGGCGGGAGACTCGGTGGTGATCGCCACGACGAACGCCGGCAAGATCACCGAGGTCCGCCAGATCCTGGCTGGGCTGCCGCTGGTGCTGCTGACCGCCGACGACATCGGCGGCTGGCCGGCGATCGCCGAAACCGGGTCGACCTACCGGCAGAACGCCCTGATCAAGGGCCGGACGGTGGCCGAGCTGACCGGCATCGCCACGCTGGCCGACGATTCCGGGATCGAGGTCGACGCCCTCGGTGGGGCGCCCGGGGTGTACTCGGCCCGGTTCGCCGGCCCAGGCGCCAGCGATGCCGACAACAACGCGCTGCTGGTCTCCCAGCTGCAGGGGGTGCCGCTGACCAGCCGCGGTGCCCGCTACCGCTGCGTGGCGGTCGTCGTCACTCCCGGCGGGCGTGAGATCGACGGTGAGGGGACCTGTGAGGGCCACATCGGCTTCGAACCCCGGGGCAGCGGCGGGTTCGGCTACGACCCGTGGTTCGTCCCGGCCGGACAGACCCGGACGATGGCCGAGCTGTCGGCGGAGGAGAAGGACGCCATCAGCCACCGGGGGCAGGCATTCCGCAACCTGGCGAAGCACCTGATGGACTAGTCAGGGCCAGTTCACCAACCGGGGGGAGGGAGGTCAAGGGCATGGCAGGCAAAAAACTCGCGCTGGAGTTCAAGGAGTTCGTGCTCCGGGGCAACGTCGTAGACCTGGCAGTCGCGGTGGTCATCGGCGGTGCATTCGGGGCGGTGGTCAAGGCCCTGGTCGCCGACCTGATCACGCCGCTGATTTCCATCCCGGGGCATGTCAACTTCCAGGACCTTGCCTTCCACATCCGCAGCAGCAAGTTCGCCTACGGCGACTTCTTCAACAACATCATTACGTTCCTGTCCATCGCGGTGGCGATCTTCTTCTTCGTGGTGAAGCCGGTGAACATGCTGCTTGCCTTGAGCGCCAAGCGGAAGCCGGCACCGGAGGCCACCACCCGGCCGTGCCCGGAGTGCCTGAGCACGATCCCGAAAGCGGCCAACCGGTGCTCGTTCTGCACCGCGGTCATCGGTCCTGAGCCGGAGCCCGAGCCTGCTGCCGCCGGCCAAGGCTGAGCGCGCTGGGCCAGCGGCCCCCGCCGCTCTGGCGGCCTGGTACGAGCCGCGCCGTGCCGCGTACCCGTGGCGGGTCGGGCGCGGCGCCTACGGAGTGCTGGTCTCCGAGGGGATGCTCCAGCAGACGCAGGTCAGCCGGGGG
>DAIQBQ010000194.1:0-6095 GCA_036781065.1 Actinomycetota bacterium | reverse complement strand
AGTTCCCCGTCCTGCGCGAGATCATGGCCCGCTGTGGCCTGCCGCTGCTCGGCGTGGCCGGCTTCGAGGCGGAGGATGTGCTCGGGACGCTGGCGGCCCGAGCCGTGGCAGCAGGCGGGGAGCGGGACCGGGTGGCAATCTGCTCCGGCGACCGGGACCTGTTCCAACTGGTCGCCGACCCCCAGGTCTGCGTGCTGTTCCCGCGGCGGGGCACCAGTGACCTGCTGGAGGTGGACGAGGGCTACATCGCCCGGGCCTACGGCATCCCGGGCCGGGCCTACCGGGACTTTGCGATCCTGCGCGGCGATCCCTCGGACGGCCTCCCAGGGGCTCGGGGGATCGGAGACAAAACCGCTGCGGCGCTGATCGCAAAGTACGGCGATCTGGCGGGGGTGCTGGCCGCGGCCGACGCCCCCGGGCCCACCGCCTCGGGGGCACTCGGCAAGGTCCGGCTCGACCGCGAGTACCTGACCCGGGCCAGCGCCGTCGTGCGGATCCGGACCGACGTGCCCGTCCCCGACCTCGACCTCACCCGCCGCGCCGTGGCGGGCACCAGCGACCTGTGGGAGCTGGCCGAGGCCAACGCTCTGACCAACGCCGTGCGCCGGCTGGTCGACGCACTGAGTTGACCCGCACCCGTCAGCACAGCAGCGGGATGTAGCAGGCCGGCGCCGTTGGCGAGGGCGGCGCCGTTGGTTGCGAGGGCGCCTGGTAGTACGGGTAGGAGTTGGGCGACGGGTAGACGATCGGCGACTCCGGGGCGGTGACCACCGGCGCCGGCGGGGTGCTCGTGTCCGTCGGAGCCGGGGTGGGCGTGCCGCCCGGGCCAGCGGTGCTGGTGGCGGTCCCCGACGTGGGGATCACGCCCCCGGCACCGCAGTGCAGGTACGGGTAGTTGTTGTAGAGCGTGCCGGTCACCGGGCTCGCCACGGGGGCGACGGCGGTGTTCGACGGGGTCAGGACGCAGGTGGCGGCCGCCGAGGTGTTGGTGACGGTCGTGATCGCCGTCCCGGACACGACGGTCTCGGTCACCCCTTGGGAAACCGGGGAGTTGAGGCCCATGTACAGCGCGTCGGCGGCGTTCGACGCCGCGGTGGCCGGCGGCAAGGCCTGTTTCATGTAGTTCGCCCACAGCTCGGCGGGGATGGTGCCCCCGGCCATCTGCGGCACCCCCTCGACATTGAGCAGCGACTGGTTCGAGCTCTGGTAGCCGACCCACACCGCCGTCGAGAGCTCGGGGGTGTAGCCGACGAACCAGGCGTTGGAGTAGTCGGAGGTCGTCCCGGTCTTGCCCGCCTGCGGCCGGTTGAGGTTGGCGGCGGTGCCGGTCCCCTCGGTGACGACCTCGTGCAGGATGCGGTCGACGGTCAACACGATGCTGGACGGGACGACCTGCACCCCCGGTGACGGGCCCTGCTCCAGGACGGTGCCCTGGCCGTCGGTCACCTTGGACACGAACTTGGGGGCGTGGTACACGCCATTGTCGGCGAGGACGGCGTAGGCGCTGGCCATCTCCAGCGGCGAGACGTCCTCGCTGCCCAGCGCCAGCGACGGCTCGGCGACGAGGTGGACGCTGCACGCCGGGCTGCCGGCGGGGCGGCACCCGGGCGAGGCGGGCAGCAGCCAGCTCGGCCCGGGGATGCCCATGGCGTTGGCGACGTTGACCACGTTCTGCGGGCCGACCTGCATGATCAGCTGGGCGTACACGGTGTTGATCGACTGGATCGTGGCGTACTCCAGAGTCGCCGACCCGAACGCCTCGTTCATGTAGGTGCTGACCTCGCAGGTCGGCAGCCAGCCGGCGATGCAGATCTGGGCCGGCGCGGCATAGACGGTCTCCGGCGAGATCCCCTTCTCCAGGGCAGCGATCAGCACGAACGGCTTCATCGCCGAGCCGGGCTGGCGGCGCCCCTGGGTGGCGTCGTTGAACTGGTCCGCCGAGAAGTTGTTGCCGCCGTAGAGCGAGGTCACGTAGCCGGTGGTCGGGTCGACCGATACCACAGCGGCGGCCGGGTCGCCGGCCGAGGGCAGCGCCTTGGCGACGGCGGCGGCGGCCTCGGCCGCCTGCGAGGGCACCAGGGTGGTCTGGACGTTGAGCCCGCCGCCGAGCGTCAGCGCCTCGCCGTACTTGTTGTACAGGTACTGGCGGACCACCTGCACGAAGTACGGGTCCTGGTAGGCGCTGGTCCCGGGCGGGGGCGGCGGCGACAGCGGCGGCGGGTTCGAGCTGGCGTTCTGGAAGGCCGACGCCGAGATGAAGCCGACCGCCTGCATCCGGTTGAGCACGTACTGTCGGCGGGCCTCGGCGCCTGACGGGTTGACGTCCGGATCGTTCCGGCTCGGCGAGGAGATGATGCCGGCGAGCTCCGCCGCCTGCGAAACATTGAGCTGGCTGGCGTTCTCGTTGAAGTAGGTGAGCGCGGCCGCCTGCACGCCGTAGGCGCCCTCGCCGAAGTAGACCGTGTTGAGGTAGCGCTCGAGGATCTGGTTCTTGGAGAGGCGGCGCTCGATCTGGTAGGCGAGGCGGGCCTCCTGGATCTTTTGCTTCAGGTTCTTCTGGACCCCGAGGTACTCCAGCTTCACGTACTGCTGGGTGATCGTCGAACCGCCTTGCACGTACCTGCCGGCGAAGAAGTCGGTGATCCCGGCCCGGAGGATCGACCGGAAGTCGAGCGCCTTCTCCTGGTAGAAGTTCGAGTCCTCGGCGGCGAGCACCGCCTCCTTGATCGGCGTCGACATCTGGCCGAGCGGGACCGACTGGCGGTTGATCGGCCCATGGAGGTCGGCCAGCAGGGTCCCATCGGCAGCGTAGATGTGCCCGGTCTCGGTCGCCGATCCCACGATCGGGGTCGGGATCGGCACCGGTTTGGACAGGTAGCTGTAGAGAATGGATAGAGTAATGACACCCCCCAACCCAACGACGAGGATGAACCCGGCGATCGTGTAATAGATCCACAGCCGCTGATTGAGCAACCAGAGCAGCGGCGGGCGAGCGCCCTCGGGCAGCCATGTCGCCGTGCGCACCCCGGTCTTCCAGGACTCGGGCAGGGTCCGGTAGCCCGCGTCGGACTCCCCGGGCGCCTTCCAGAACTGCCAGGCCCCGGTCGAGCCACGGTAGGGGATCGCCCTGCGCGGCATCGCCGGCTCGGTGGCGGCCCGGGCAACCCGCTCGCGCCAGGGGGGCTGGTTAGGCACGGTGCGCTCCCTGGTCAGGAGACATAGCCAGGTCAGGAGACATAGGCGGCCTCGGTCGAAGGCAGGATGTGGATCCAGGTAGTACCCGGGGTGAAGGCGATCGGCCTGCCCGACGAGTCGACGAAGCTGAGCGCCTGGGTCACGCCGGGCCGCGTCCACTGCCCGTCGTACTCCCTGCCTCCGGTAAGTACCATCGCCTGCCCCTGGCCGGTCAGCACGGGGAGCGGCTGGGCGTTCCCGGCGCCGTCGATGATCGTGCTCTGGTTGATTTGTGCCCAGACGATGACGACGTTGGACACGCTGATTTGGTTGCCGGACGCCGCCATCATAGGGTTGCCATCCTCGAAGCGGAGATAAGAATTGCTATCCGCATTGTACTTATAGGAAATGTTCGGGCCGAGCGTGAAGCTGACCTGCGAGGCCGAGGGGCTGGGCGCCGGGGTCGGGACCTGCGTGGCGCGGAACTTGAACTGCGGGGCCGGCGCGGAGAGCGTCGTAGCCGTGACCACCGCGGTCGAGCGCAGCGTAGCCGTGTCGGCAAACAGGTTGTACGGGGCCGAGTGGGGGCCGCTGCGCGAGTAGGCGGGACCGTCGCGGCCGCTGTTGACGCTGACGATCGCAGCGGTCTGGTTGATGGCCAGAGCGACCGCAGCCGGGACGTCCGATGCGTAGCCGTAAAGTACCGAACCGTACTGGGAAAGGATCGATGGATCCTCGATCTCGGCCTCCCGCACCGGGCCCACGGTCGAGGGGTTGCCGCACTGGAACAGGGCAAGGAACCAGTCAAGGTTCCCCTCGATCGGCTCGTCGTAAACGATGTCGGCCTGGTCCAGGCCCTGCTGCGGATCGGCAGCGGGGATGGAATCGTCGATCTTGACCGCTAGGATCGGGCGGGTCACCGACACCCCGCTGGGGGGCGGCAGGTCGGTCAGCGGGCAGTTGCCCGATGCCGGCGGCACCGCCGAGACCACCGCCGAAGGGGATCTGCGCCCCGCGGCCGCGTGCGCCCCGCTGGAGCAGCCCGCCGCCAGCAGTGCCACGAGGGCGACCCCTGCCCCAAGCATGCGGGGAGCCTCCCACCGCCACACGGCACAAGGCCTGATCAGTGCCGCCTCCTCCTCGCCGGTCGTCGCCCCCCATACCTGCCCCCGGCGGGGTGGCCCTGCGCCGGTGACGGCGCCCCGGGTCCGCCGTTTCGAACAGGTGGGTGGGGAGCCGGGAACCGCCGCCGTGGGGGTCACTCCTTTGGGGGGTGCTAGTTTACTGGGGCCCCCCGCCGAACGCGACTTACAATCGGCTGTGCGGGTGACTGTTGGGCAGCCCGCCCTCCCGGCTCAGCGCTTGAGTGCCCGGGCAACGATGATCGTCGCCTCGTAGAGGAGCGCCAGCGGGAGGGCCAGCGCCAGCGGGGTGACCGGGTCAACGGTCGGGGTGATCACCACCGAGACCACCAGCAGCACGAAGTAGGCCATCCTGCGGCGCCTGCGCAGGACCGCACTGTTGATCACCCCGGCCAGGACGAGCGCCAGCAGGAAGAGTGGGTACTCAAAGGTCAGGCCGAAGGCGACGATCAGCAGCAGCAGGAACGACACGTACTGCGAAGCCCGCGGGACGAGCACGATGTGCGGGCCGCCGAGGTACAGGAAGATCCTGAGCGCCGGATATACGAAGGCGAACGCCGCCGCCCCGCCCATCAGGAACAGGATCAGCGACGAGCCGACCACGACCAGCCCGAGGCGGCTGGCCCGGGACCTGCTCCCACCGGCCAGGAACCGCCACAGCTCCCAGACGATCACCGGCGAGGCCAGCAGCGTCGCGGCGTAGCCGACGACCCGGAGCCGGACCGTGAACGCCTCGGTAGGCGTGGTGAACGCCAGCCTGCCCCGGCTGACGATCTGCCCGGAGCCAGGAATATGGCGGAGCGGGATGGAGATCAGCGACAGGATCGGGGTGTAGAAGATCCAGGCGATCACGACGGCCACCGCCACGGCGGCCACGATCCGGAACAGCCGGTTGCGCAGCTCGTCCAGGCGCTCGAGCAGTGTCTTGTTGCGCAGCAGCACCATCGACAGGCTGCGTGCCCAGGCGGGTGCCAGCTCGTCGGGCGGGATGATGTCGCCTGCGGCCATCAGCGCCGCCCCCCTGTGCCCATGTCGGCGTCCATTAGGGTCATGATCGCCCACCGGGCGTCGGCGGTGGGCCTTCGGCGCGAGGAGGTGGAGTGGCCAACCGGGAGTTGACCGTGCTCGGGACGGCGAGCCAGGCCCCCACCCGGCACCGCAATCACAACGGGTACTTCCTGCGCTGGGACGCCGGCGGGTTCCTGTTCGACCCGGGCGAAGGGACGCAGCGCCAGCTGCTCCTGGCCGGGATCGCGCACTCGGCGATCACCCACATCCTGATCACCCACTTCCACGGCGACCACTGCCTGGGGCTCCCCGGTGTGATCCAGCGGCTGTCGCTCGACCGGATCGCCCACCCGGTCCATGTCTACTTCCCGGCATCGGGCCTGGCCTACTTCGAGCGGTTGCGGCGGGCCTCGATCTTCGAGGACGTCGCCGACCTGGTGGTGCACCCGGTCGAGGAGCCCGGCACGGTGGGGGAGACCGGGGGGTTGCGCCTGGTGGCCGGGGCGCTGTGTCACCGGACCGATACCTTCGGCTGGCGCCTTGAGGAGCCGGACGGGGTGCGGATGCTGCCGGACCGGCTCGCCGCGCTGGGCGTCGAGGGGCCGGAGATTGGCCGGCTGGCCCGGGAGGGATCGGTCGTGGGCGGGGGCGGGACGGCGTGAGGCAGCGCTGGCCGCCATCAGCGTGAAGATGTTGCCGCCACCCTGGGGCTCGGCTCGGTGTCCGCGTTCGCCCAGGATTACCGCCACCACGAAGGCCGCCAGTCCGGCT
>DAIQBQ010000193.1:0-6099 GCA_036781065.1 Actinomycetota bacterium | reverse complement strand
CTGAGTTGACCGCCGGGCTCCGCAAGCTGCTCGAGGCGAAGGACTGCTTCGTCCGGGCGGCGCTCGACACCGCTCAGGAGGGCTGAGATGGCGCTGTTGGCAACGCAGGACGCGTCCGCCGGCCTGGCCAGCGTCACCATGTCCGCCGCCAGCGGCGGTGGGGACACCGTCGCGGCGGGCAGCCGGGCCGCCGGCTGGGACCTCGGTGTGTTCCTGCTGGTCCGCAACGCCGACGCCACCGCGACCACGGTAACGGTCGACGGGGTGCCGTTCAGCGTGCCGGCCACCACCGGCACCGCGGTCATCCCCGTCTACCGCACCGCGGTCGGCACGGTCCTGTCCATCACCTACTCGAAGGTGACGAGCCTGACCGTGGCCGCGGTCCAGCTCGCCGGCAAGTAGTCGGGGGGAGGTGACCACCATGGGCGTTGAGGCGATCTCGGACACGTCGGTGCTGCTGCCGGTCGGCGGTCAGTGGCTGATCGACGTGTGCGTGACCGACCTGGACGGCGTCGCGGTTGACGACCCGCCGTCCGTGGTGGTCACCCTGCCCGACGGCACCGCCGCTAACCCGACGGTGGAGACGGTCACGACCGGCCGGTATCGGGCGGTGTACGTGCCGGCGGTCGCCGGCCGGTTCGTGGCCCGGGCCGCGACTGCCGACGACGTGGCGGACTTCGCGGCGCACGCCCTGGCGGTGACCGCTGGCACGGGGATGCCCGCCGCGGCGGACGTGGTCGCGTATCTCGGCGCGACCTCGTACACCCTCGACGAGATTCAGGACGCGTTGGACGCAGAAGCGGCGGCGCAGCGGCACCGGTGCCGGGTCGGCGCGGTGTATCCGCCGGATCTGCGGCAGGCGCTGCTCCGCAGGGTGCATCGCAACCTGGCGCTGCGGCAGCTGCCTCTCGCGGTGTTGCAGGGCGACGCGGAAGCCGGATCGAACACGGTGCTGCCCGGCCGGGACCCGGAGGTCCGCCGGCTCGAGGCACCCCACCGAAAGCTGGTGGTCGGATGAGCCTCACCACCGACCGGGCCGTCATCGCCGCCGCCCTCAACACGGTCGCCGAGGTGACCGGCTACGAGCACCGGCCGAAGGTGCAGAAGCCCGGCGACGCGTGGCCGACCCTGCCGACCGTCCAGCGCGAGCAGGGCCTTGTGTGGCGGCCGGAATGGACCGTCGTGGTGTTCCTGCCGCAGGACCCGCAAGAGGCGTCCGAGTGGATGGACGCGCACCTGCTCGACGTGCTGGCGGCGTTGCAGACGTCCAGTCCGCTGTTCCCCGAAACGGCCGAGCCGGCGGTGATGCCGACCAGCGGCGGCGACAAGTACGTACTGGAGATCACAGGAAGGTCGCACTGATGGGCTGGCAGCACGGCAGGCATACAGAGATCACCGTCGGTGGCGTCGACATCAGCGCCTGGACGAACACGTCCGAGCTGGAGCGCACCGCCGACTCGCACGACGTCACCGGCTACGGGAAGAACAGCCACGTGTACGAGGGCGGGCTGAAGGACGGCAAGTTCACCTGCGGCGGGGTGTACGACAACACCGCGGACACCGGCCCGCACGACGTTCTCAACCCGCTGGTCGGCACCGTCGCCGAGATCGTGCGGAAGGTGGAGGGCACCGGCACGGGCAAGCCCACGCAGACGTTCGACGGGCTGCTCGTGAGCTACGTGGAGACCGCGCCGGTCGCCGACATGGTCACGTGGTCGGCCGAGTTCACCGTGTCCGATGACGTCGCCGAGACGGCGCAGGTCTGAGGCGGTGACCGTGGACAAGGAGCTGCTGTTCAAGCCCCGTCTCAACGAGGCGGACGTGGAAATCCCCGACGTCGGCACGGTGCGGGTGCGTGGGCTGTCGCGCGCCGAGGTGCTGTTGGTGCGCAAGGCCACCGACAACGAGCACGTGGACGGGCCGCGGGCGCTGGTGCTGGAGCGGAAGATGCTGGCCGCCGCGATGGTCGATCCGCCGCTGACCGAGGCTGAGGTTGGCCGCTGGCAGGAAGCGTCGGCGGCGGGCGAGTTGGGCCCGGTCGTCCAGAAGGTTCAGGAGCTGTCGGGCATGGCCGACGACGCCCCCAAGGAGGCGTACAAAAGCGTTCGAGGCGGATCCGGAGAGTGAGTTTGAGTTCTTCCTCGCGCAGAAGCTGGGCCGCACGGTCGCCGAACTGCGGGCGGGGATGAGCAATGACGAGTTCGTCCGCTGGTGGATCTACCACCGTCGGGAGAGGCAGCGGGAAGAGCTGGAGCTGCTGAAGGCGAAGGGGGGCAAGCCGTGATCGACCCGATCAAGATCGAAGGGTTGGGCGAGTTCACCCGTAACCTTCGCAAGCTCGACCGGGATCTGCCGAAAGCGTTGCGGGTCGCGATGAACGGCGCCGCGAACGTGGTCGTCGACTACGCGAAGCCGAAGGTGCCGCGCCGGTCCGGCCGGGCTGCCCGATCGGTGCGGGCCGCGTCGACCCAGGGGGCGGTGCGGGTGCGTGCCGGCGGCGCGCGGGTGCCGTACTTCCCGTGGCTCGACTTCGGCGGTGAGGGCCGCATCAAGGGCCGGCCGACGAAGCGTCCGTTCAAGAAGGAAGGCCGCTACCTGTGGGCCGCCCTGGCGGTGAAGCGTGACGAGGTCCGCAAGGTCACCGAGCAGGCGCTGCTCGACGCTGCCCGCTCCGCCGGGGTGGAGGTCGACTGATGGCCGGCAACAACGTCACCCTGACCTTCGCCGGTGACTCGACCCGGCTGGAGCAAGCATTCGAGCGGGTCGGCGAATCGGCGCGGACGATGGATCGCGACGTGGGTTCGGCCGCATCCGGGTTCGATCGGGCGTCCGAGGCGTCCGACATCGCGGAAGGCCGATTCCAGGGTTTCGCGTCGACACTCACCGGTACGGCCGACATCGCCGCCGGGTTCGGTGACGTCGCCAAGGGCAACGTGTTCGAGGGCCTGGTCGGGATCGGTGGCGGCGCCGCCGACCTCGCCGAGGGTTTCAACTACACGCTGATTCCCGCCATGCAGTCGGCTGTGACGTGGCTCGGAAACACGAAGGTCGGCACGTTGGCCACCGCCGCCGCGCAGAGGGTCGCCGCCGCAGGTGCGCGGGTGTGGGCTGCCGCGCAGTGGCTGATGAACACCGCCCTGCTCGCGTCACCGATCACGTGGATCGTGCTGGGGATCCTGCTACTTGTCGGCGTGATCATCCTCATCGCCACGAAAACGACCTGGTTTCAGGATCTGTGGAAGGCGATCTGGGGGAAGATCGGCGAGCCGGTGAAAGCCGCCTGGGCTTGGATCAAGGAGACGTCGTCGAAGGTCTTCAACTGGCTGACGTCGCTGCCGGGGAAGCTGAAGACGGCGTTCGCGAAGGTGAAGGACTTCATTTCGGCGCCGTACAAGGCGGCGTTCAACCTGATCGCGCGCGCGTGGAACAACACCGTGGGGAAGCTGTCGTTCACCCTGCCGGACTGGGTGCCGTTCGGGATGGGCGGTAAGGGTTTCTCGATGCCGCAGTTGCCGACGTTCCACACGGGCGGCATCGTTCCCGGCACGCCCGGCACACCCGTGCCGATCATGGCGCTTGCCGGTGAGCGGATCGCGTCGCGGTCGGCGTCGGGCGGCGGGAACGTCACGGTGCTGCGGATCGAGGCGACGGACCGGCGGGTCGGGGAGCTGCTGGTCGAGCTGCTGCGCCCGGCGATCAGCAAGAAGGGCGGCAACGTCCAGGTCGTGCTGGGGCCCCGCCATGCGTAACACCACCATCACCGAGCTGTACCTCGGCAGCCAACTCGGCTGGGTGGACGTGACCGCCGACTCCCGGCAGGGCGTCGCTGACTCCGGCGGCGGCCACACCATCACCCGCAACGAGGGCGACGCCGGCACGATGGACCTGGTCCTGGCCAGCCCGGCCGGGAAGTACAGCCCGCGGAACCCGCGCTCGGAGTATTTCGGGCTGCTCGGCCGGAACACGCCGATCCGGTTCGGGCTGATCGAGGAGTCGTTCGACTTCGGCACCGACGTGACCGCGGGCTGGGGCACCGGGTGGACGTCGTTCGGGGCTGGCGGCACCATCAACGCGACCGACTCGGCCGTGTCCGGCGGGACCGCCAAGCATTCCGTTCCGCTGGCGAACGCCTACCGGGCCAGCTACTACGGCGCCCGGACGTTCCGGGACTGCGAGGTTCGGTTCACCCTCGACATGGTGATCTCCGACGTGGTTGGGGCGTCGATCGAGCCGGCGAACGTGATGCTGCGGATGCAGGACCTGAACACGTACTACCTGGCGCGGGTCGAGGTGACCGCGAGCGAGGTGGTGCGGGTGTGGCTGCTGCATTCCACGGGTGGGACGATCGCCGGCCCGGTGACGGTGTCCGGGCTGACGTTCACCGGGCAGCCGCTGGAGGTGGCGGCGTCGTGCGTCGCTGACCGGCTGGCTGTCAAGGTGTGGGATCCGGCCGCTGGCGGTGAGCCCCGCGACTGGCAGCTCACCGCCGTCGACGGGCAGCTGGCCGAGGCCGGGAACGTCGGTGTGCGCTCCGGGGTGGCGTCGGGCAACACCAACTCCTTCCCGCTGGAGTTCCGGTACGACAACCTGCGGGTCATCGACCGGCGCGCGGTCATGGAAGTGTCGGAGTGGCCGCCGCGGTGGAACCCGGCCGGCACCGACGCGTGGGCGCCGCTGCAGGCGTCGGGGATCCTCCGCAGGCTCGGGCAGGGCAGCCAGCCGGCGCTGTCGGCGCTGCGCCGCACCATCGACGGATCCGGGCCGGTCGCGTACTGGCCGGGCGAGGACGGTGTCCTGTCGGAGCAGGCGAGCTCGGCCCGGTCCGGGGTGTCGCCGCTGCGGGTGTCCGGGTCGGTCGAGTTCAAGGAGGTCGCCGACTACGTGTCGTTCGCGGGGGTGTCGACCCGCTACGGCACGACGGCGCTGCCGAACCTGTCCGCCGGGGGCAGCCTCGACGCCCGGCTGTCCGCCGCGGGGACGGCGGCGACCACGGCCGCGTGGACGGTGCACGCGGTGGTGCTGGTCGACGCGACGACGCTGTCCGGTGACCTGGTGGTGCTGCAGTGGACGACCGACGGCGGCACCTACACGCGGTGGGAGCTGAAGGTCACCGCGACCAGCCGCACGCAGGTGATCGGGTACACGCCGTCCGGGGCGTTCACGCTGCTGATCGATGAGCCGTCCGCGTCGGCGGCGTTCCTGCATTACGCGGTCAGCGCCGAGCAGGTCGGCGGGAACGTGACCGTCACCCTCTACCGGGAGCTGTCGGCGCCGTCGACGGTGTTCGGCGGCACGATCGGTGGTGTCGTGGCGGTGGCGGTGAACCCGACCGGGGTGACGTCGAGCATCGACATGCCGGCCGGGCACATCGCGGTGTGGGCGTCCGGGACGCTGCCGCTGGCCCGGACCGCGTTCTTCGACGACGACGGCCGGATCGTGCGGGAGGCGCTGCGGTCGTGGCAGGGTGAGGGCGCCGCGGACCGGTTCGAGCGGTTGTGCGCCGAGCAGGGCGTGCCGGTGTTCATCACCCGCGGCCCGGATCCGTCGCCGCAGATGGGCCCGCAGCCGCCGGGCGCGTTCCTGGATCTGCTGCGGGAGTGCGTCGAGGTGGACGGCGGGATCCTCGGTGAGGCCCGCGAGCACCTCGCCCTGACCATGCGCTGTCTCGGTGCTCTCTACAACCAGACGCCGGTGCAGCTGGACTACACGCATCTGGCGCCGCCGCTGGAGCCGGTCGACGACGACGACCAGGTCCGCAATGACGTGGAGGTGAAGCGGCCGGAGGGCGGCAGCGCGCGGGCGGTGCTCGACGAAGGGCCGTTGTCGGTGCTGCCGCCGCCGGACGGTGTTGGCCGCTACGACACGTCGGTGGAGGTGAACGTCGCGACGGACGGGCAGCTTGCCCACCATGCGGGGTGGCGGCTGCACGTCGGCACGTGGGATGAGGCCCGGTTCCCGACGGCCCGGGTGAACCTGGCCGCCCCGGTGTGGGAGTCGGAGCCGGATCTGCTCGCCGAGGTGGTCGCGTTGGACGCCGGCGGGGTGCTGGAGCTGGCCGGGTTGCCGGAGTGGCTACCGCCAGGCCCGGCCCCGCAGATG
>DAIQBQ010000192.1:0-6125 GCA_036781065.1 Actinomycetota bacterium | reverse complement strand
CCAGCTCCGGGCCGGCGGGGCCCGACACCGTCGCCGGGTGCCGGCGAAGTCGCTCGGCCTCGAGCCCCTCGAGCTCGCCGGCAATCCAGTCCAGGTTCACCAGCGCCCCGCCCAGGGGGCACCCGGGGAGGCGGCCCCGGTGGCGGCGGTGGCCGCGACGACAGCGGCGACCGTGATCTCGGCGAGGGCGGTCAGCTCGCCGGGGGGGATGGCCAGCGGCGGCATCAGGACAACGACGTCGCCGAGCGGGCGGATGATCGCCCCCGCCTCCCGCGCCCGGCTGCATACCCGCCAGGCCATCCCCAGCGCCGGGTCGAATGGCTGCCGGCTGGCCCGGTCGGCGACCAGCTCGATGCCCACCATCAGGCCCCGCTGGCGGACCTCGCCGACGTGGGGATGGTCGTGCAGCGGCTTGAGCAGGGCCGCGAGCAGTTCGGCCCGGTCCCGGACTCCGCCGAGCGTTCCCTCGCTCCTGATCAGGTCCAGGTTCGCCCGGGCGGCGGCGCAGGCGAGCGGGTTGCCCGTGTAGGTGTGCCCGTGGAAGAAGGTCTTGTGCTCCTCGGGCCGGCCGAGGAAGGCATCGAAGACCTCCTGGGTGGTGAGCGTGGCCGCCAGCGGCAGGTACCCCCCGGTCAGCCCTTTGCCGACGGCGAGCAGGTCGGGGGCCACCTCCTCCTGCTCGCAGGCGAAGAAGGTGCCGGTGCGCCCGACGCCGGTCGCTACCTCGTCGGCGATCAGCAGGACCTCGTGGCTGTCGCAGAGCTCGCGGAGCCGGCCCAGGTAGCCCGGCGGCGGGGTGATCATCCCACCGGCCGCCTGGACGAGCGGCTCGACGATCACCGCGCAGATCTCGCCCGCGTGCTCGTCCAGCGTCGCCTCGATCGGGTCGAGGCAGGCGATGGCGCAGGAGGGATAGGTCTTGCCCAGCGGGCAGCGGTAGCAGTACGGCGACGGCCCCCGGTAGCTGGGGAACAGCAGCGGCCGGTAGGCGGCGTGGAACAGGTCGATGCCGCCGACCGAGACCGCCCCGAGCGTGTCGCCGTGGTAGCCGTTGTCCAGCGAGAGGAAGGTCCGCTTGGTGGCGATGCCCCGGTGCTGCCAGTAGCCGAACGCCATCTTGAGCGCCACCTCAACCGCGCACGCCCCGGCGTCCGAGTAGAAGACCTTGGTCAGCCCGGGCGGGGCCAGCGCCACCAGCTCGGCGGCGAGCTCGGTCGACGGGACGTTGGCCAACCCGAGCAGCGTCGAGTGGCCGATCCGGTGGAGCTGCTCGGTGACCGCCTGGTTGATCGCCCCGGCACTGTGGCCATGGACGTTGACCCACAGCGAGGAGACGCCGTCGAGGTAGCGCCGGCCGTCGACGTCGATCAGCCAGCACCCCTCGCCCCGCTCGATCATCAGCGGGTCCCCGGCGAGCCAGCCCTCCATCTGGGTGAATGGATGCCAGACGTGGGCCTTGTCCAGGGCCACGAGGTGATCCCGGTACGGCAGGCCACTCGCCATGCGCTGCAATCTACTGCCGCCGCCTGGCGGCCGCGGGCAGAGCTGGCTCCGGATCCCATGCGGTAGCCCACATCGACTAGTCCATACCGACTACGAGGAATAGGTGTCTCGTCGCGGATCCGAGCAACGCCGACAACCCTGGGTATGAACGTCCTCCTCCTCACCGTAGCCTGCTACGGGCCGTACATGGCGATCTCCGGCACCATCGACATCGTCCAGGCCATCCGCCGCCGGCGGGCCGGACGGGTCTTTGTCGTGCCGACCGCCCTGATCCGGCCGACCGCCCCCGCCCCGCACTGGCGTGCTGAGTCATACGAGGCTCGCGTTTGAAGCGTGGGTCAGCTGATGCTCCTCCCCTGGGCACAAGGGGCAGACCAAAAGGCGGCGCTGGTGCTGACCGACGACGAGGGCGAGCACCTCGAGCGGTGGGCCCGGCGGCCCAAGAGCGGCCAGGCATTGGCGCCTCGTTGCCGGATCATCCTGGTGATGTGGCCGTGGCGGACCTTGCTGTCGGAGTTCCGCACGCTGGGGGTGAGCCCGCCCAGCCGCACAGCTTGCGGGCGGTGGGGAACCGGCTGAACGTTTCCTGGACGTCCCGCCCCCAACGCATTGGAACCTTCAAACACCGGGACAGGTCACGACGATCCCCGAGACGGACTTCCCGTCCCTAACATTCACCAGATCAGAGACGCACTTACCGAGCCCATTATTCCTGGAATCTTCCAACACGTAGGAACCATCCGGAACCGATATCTCGAAGCTACCGTCGGTTCTGGCTTTGACCGAAGCGATGATCCCCCCATCCACCCCACCCGCGTGCGCCTGGATTGTGCCCGAAACGGAGTAATGGCCTGGGGACGGTCCACCTGACATGATCTCACTGCCTGTTATCACTCCCGAATGGCCACTGGAGCCGCAGCCCGCGATAACGAGGCTTGTTGCCCCGACCAAGCACCTCAGCCAAACTGAGCAGCGAAACATCCCAGCTATCCCCTAGCCGTTGAGCGGACTAACCGGCCCCAAGGGGCTAAGGTCGGTCGACGAGTTGCCCAGTGTGATATCAGATACGTTCCCAGTGACGGCGTCGATGGTCAAGATAAGCACGGTCCGGGAACCATGAGGTCGGGCAGCTTCCGGAACGCCTCGAGCACGGGCCTCGTCCCGGCGGTCGCCCCGAACTCGATGGTGGCCACCAGCTTGGGCAGGAACCGGCTGACGGTCGCGTACCGCCCCACCAGCGCACCCGCCACGCCGCGTCCGGGTCCTCGCCGGGTGCGGGCACGACGCAGCGGAGGCTCTCGGGTACCGCGGTGCGAATCTCCGACCAGGAGACCACCTGCTCAACGGCCTGCCAGATCGCTTCTGGATCCAGGGAGGCACCCGAGTCCCGCATCCTCACGAGCACCGCCATCGCCGCGGCAAGTTTGCCGGCGTTCTTGCTCACCTGCGGGTAGCGGCGCAGCGTCTCCTCCCTGGTCGTGCGCTGGGCGCTGGCCCGCATCTCGTGAACCATGAGGTAGTCGAACAACTCCAGGGCGTCGTCGATCACCTTGGCCTGAAGGTCCACGACGGTGGCCAACAGGGTCGCAAGTTTCGGGGCTTGGGGTGCCGGCGCAGCAGGGTCGCCTTGCCCGCCATGCCGTAGCGGGCCAGTTCTATCACGCGCCGGCGGGGCACTGCGGACAGGTCCACACCTGCGAAGCCGAAGCTGGCGATCTCCGCGCGACCCGGTCCAGGGAGAGCGCCAGGGACCTGCCGGAGGCCATGACCGGGCCCTGGCGCAGGCGGTCCAGGTCCGAGAAGTGTGAGCCAGGGGCCACCTCCAGGAGCACCTCGAGTTGGCTTGCCTGAGCGGGAGTGGGGATGGCGGCCAGAGCGTTCCAGAACCGCTGGGTGACCTCCTCGCCGACCCGGCCAACCAGCCTTTCCAGCGTACTGGCTGCCGGCAGCAGCACCTGGCGCTCCCGCATCCAGCTAACCGCGGCCTCGAACAGTGTCCTCGGGCCGTCGCCGGCGATCCAGGCCCGGTCGTCGATCCACCGAACGAGCTCGTCCTCGGCGTCAGCGAAATCCCGCCAGTCGTCCTCCCGGGCGATCTCCCACTGGTGCTCGAAGCGGGTCTGCTCCCTGCCCATGTACGCCTTGAGGCACGAGGGATCGGCGATCCCCAGCTGCTCGGCCAGGTAGTCGACCACCTCGGTCGGCACGTCGAGAGGGTCAGCCAGGAAGGTGCCTAGGTAGGTAGCGGGCCGTGACCAGCTGAAGGCTGAAGCCGAGCCGGTTGGCGTCGCCTCGCCGCTTGGCGACCATCTTCATGTCAGCGTCGTCCAGGAAGCAGTACCGATCAAGCTCCTGGCGATTCGGTGGCCCAGCAAACCGGCCGTACCGAGCCGTGTCGAGGTCCTCGGGGAGCGGGTCGTCGGGCATGGGTGCAACGCTAGACCCAACGGCAGCAGGCTCCGCACTATTAGCCTGAACTGGGCAACATGGTTAGTTAGCGCCAGTTTTGACATCACTGTTCCCCACGGGCCGCTCCCTGGGCCCATCCAAGCTGACGCTGGGATCGGTGGCAACCGGCGGATCGTCGATCCCGTGGGCAGGGGAACACAACCCCGTGCCCGACCACGGCCGGGCTCCTCGTATGTTCAGTCCGTGAGCCTTGCCGTCACGGAACGGGATTCGATTGAGGTCAACAGAGCTGGTTTCTTGTCCCGGGGGTCCCGGGAACACGGGGTGAGCGTCGAGGTCGACTACGGCTCCACCAGCGCCAAAGGTCGGCCTCCCGGCTCGGCATGGCTGGTGCGGCTGCGCCGTGGCGACTAAGCGGTGATCGTGGCAATCGGCCTGGACGTACGGCCCCGGCCTTCGGCGATCGTGCCCACGCCGTCGACGCCCTGCTCGGCGAAGCGCCGGCGCCAGGCCGCCCGCACGTTGACGCCGCCGCTCCACCGGCGAAAGCGGCCCGGTGGACGTTTGGAGTGATGACTCCTAGAGTTATCGCTCATGCGATACCGCGTCGATGAGCTGGCCAGTGCCTGCGGCGTCAGCGTCGACACCGTCCGGTTCTACCAGGCGAGGGGCCTGCTGCCGCCGGGACAGCGCGAGGGCCGGATCGCCTGGTACTCCGACGAGCACCGCCAGCGCCTCGCCCGCATCCGCGAGCTGAAGGACAAGGGGTTCTCGCTGGCGACGATCAGCCGCCTGCTGGCCGGCGAGCTCGATGCCGCCGACGAGGCCCTCGCCGCCGCCCTCGCCGGGGCGCTGGCCGGGACTTCCCAGACCCGGGACCGCTCCTTCACCCTCGCCGAGTTCTCGGAGCGGACCGGGATCCCGGAGGCGCTGATCCAGGTGATCGAGCGCCAGGGACTGCTGATTGGCTCCGAACCGCCCGCGCCGGGCGAGGGCGAGCGCCGCTACACCTCCGCTGACGTCGAGGCGGCCACCGCCGGCCTCGCCCTGCTGGAGGCCGGGCTGCCCCTCGACGAACTGCTGAGCCTCGCCAAGCAGCACGACCGGGCGGCCCGGGCCACTGCCGAGCGGGCAGTGGAGCTGTTCGACGCCTACGTGCGGGCGCCGATCCGGGCGCAGGCGACATCCGACGCCGCCGCCGCCGAAGCTCTGGTCGAGGCGTTCCGCCGGCTGCTGCCGGCGACCACTAGCCTGGTCGCCCACCATTTCCAGCAGGTCCTGCTTGCTACCGCCCGGGCCAGGTTCGAGGGGCCGGCCGCAAACGGGCCGGCCCGAGTTGACGCCGTAGGAGGTGAGCCGTGAGGCATCCCAGCGACCCGCTGCCCCAGGGCGAGGAGAAGGTGCACGCGGTGCAGTCGATGTTCGACGCCATCGCCCCTCGCTACGACCTGCTCAACCGGATCCTGACCTTCGGCATGGACGTCGGCTGGCGAAAGCGCGCGGTTGCCGACCTCGTGCTCTCCGGTGGATCGGTGGTGCTCGACCTCGCCTGCGGCACGGGCGACTTCTGCCGGGAGCTCCAGAAGGCCCAGCTGAAGCCGATCGGGTTCGACAATTCTGCGGGGATGCTCGCGGCCGCCCGCACGACGGCCCCGCTGGTCCTCGCCGATGCCCTCCGCCTTCCGGTCGCCGATGGGGCCGCCGACGGCGTGACCTGCGGCTTCGCCCTGCGCAACGTCGCCGACCTGGGCGCGTTCTTCGCCGAGTGTGCCCGGGTGCTGCGCCCGGGTGGCCGGCTCGGCCTGCTCGAGGTCGCCGAGCCGCGCTTCGGGCCGGCCAAAGCCGTTCACAGCATCTACTTCCGCCGGGTCGTGCCGGTGATCGGCGGCCTGATCTCCGACCGGGCGGCCTACCGCTACCTGCCCGACTCCACCGCGTACCTTCCCGATCCGGAGACGGTGCTGGCGATGCTGGAGCAGTCCGGCTTCCGCAGCCCGCGGCGGACGCTGCTGGGGATGGGAGCGGCCCAGCTGATCATTGCCAACCGGCTATGACCCCGGCTGACCGGGGCGGCCGCCGGCTCGTCTCGGTCACGACGCACCTCGATCAGGACGGCAAGGCTGCGGACCTGCTCGCTGCCCGGGAGCTGCTCCTGATCCTAGACAACCTCGAACAGGTGGTCGAGGCGGCCCCTCTCCTCGCTGCTCTGCTCG
>DAIQBQ010000191.1:0-6144 GCA_036781065.1 Actinomycetota bacterium | reverse complement strand
CGCGGCGCCAGCCAAGCCCGCGGCGCCAGCCAAGCCCGCGGCGCCAGCCAAGCGCAAGCATCCCCGCTGGCTCCTGCTACTCGAGATCCTCACCGTGGTGGCGGTGGTGGCCCCGTTCATCGCCTTCCTGATCGCCACCAACCTCGGAAGTTCCGGCGCCGGCGGGAGCTCACAGGTCACGGTCCGCAACGACGGGGGGGCGACAGTCACCGTGCAGGACTGCCCTCCGGGCTGCGCGTCGCCGGCGCAGGTCGTCCTGACGCCCGGCTCGTCGACCCAGGTGTCGGTGGCAAAGGGTGGGACGACCTACTACGTCTTGGATCGGGCGGGGGCGCTCTCGGGCTGCCTGGCCTTGTCGCCGACCGAACGCTCGCCGGTGCAACTGAGCACCGCAGGGGCCTGTTCGGGCCACAGATAGACTCCGCTGCATGTACGCCGACGCCGTTGTTGAGCTTCGCCGCGCCCGCCGGAAGCGGCGGCTGCAGAAGATCAACGTCGCTGAGCTGCTGTACCGCGGCTACCTGACCGTGCTCGGGGTGGCGGCCGGGATATGGATCCTGTCCAGCCTGCCCAAGGACCGGCGGCTGAGTTCCCACCAGATCGCTACGGCGGCGGCCCACGGCCCGGCCTACGTCGGTCTGGTGGTCGCCGCAGTCGTCGTGTTGTCGGTGCGCTCGGGCGCCCGTGGGGGGCCGCTGGTGCTCGAGGCCCCGGACATCCAGCACGTGCTGCTGGCCCCGCTGTCCCGCCGGGAGTCACTGCGGGTTCCGGCGATCCAGCGGGTGCGGGCGATGGTGCTCGGCCTGGCCGGGGTCGGGGCAGTCGGCGGGCTGCTGGCGGCCAAGCGGTTCCCGCACCCGACGGCCGAGTGGGTGGGGGTCGGGGCGGCCGCCGGGGCCATGGCCGGGGGGCTGGCGGTCGGGGTCGGACTGATCGCCTCCGGACGCCGGCTGCGGCCGCGGTGGGCGTCGCTCCTCTCGGTGCTGCTGCTCGCCTGGTCGGTCCTCGACATCGCCGGCCACCTCCAGACGTCGCCGTTCACCCTGATCGGGAGGGTGGCGCTGTACCCCATTGCCGGTGGGGTGTGGGCATGGTGCATTGCTCTGGTCCCCGCGGTGGCGGTCGTGGCCGGCCTCGCCGCCGTCGATGGGATCTCGCTGGAGGCGGCGATGCGGCGGGCCGCCCTGGTCGGCCAGTTACGGTTCGCCCTGACCGTGCGGGACCTGCGGACGGTCGTCGTGCTGGCCCGGCTGCTTGCCGAGGAGCGGCCCCGGCAGCGACCGCTGATCCGGCTGCCAGCCGGGTACTCCCGAGCCTTGAGTGTCTGGAAGCGGGACTGGCAGGCGTTGTTCCGCTGGCCTGGGGCCCGGTTCGTGCGGGTGGTGGTGCTGGCGATGATCGCCGGAGCGTCGCTGCGAGGGGTGTGGGGCGGGACGACGCCGTTGCTCGCAGTCGCCGGCTTCTGCCTGTGGTTGATCGCCATGGACGCCGACGTCGGGCTGGCGGGCGAGATCGACCGGACCGACACCGCCCGGTCGCTGCCGGTCGACGAGGGCGAGTTGCTGTTGCGGCACCTGCCATCGGGGATCGTGGCCGTCAGTCTCATTGCCTTTGCCGGCGGGGTGATCGGGGCACAGGTCGGCGGCGTCTCGTTGCGGGCGGTGTCGCTCGGGGCGGTCGCCGTCGTGCCGGCGGCAATCGGTGCGGTCGCCGCGGCGGCGGTCAGCACGGTGCGGTCGGTCTACGGGTCGGGCAGCGGGCTCTTCGCCTTCTCGCCCGAGGCCACTGGGCTGCAGGTGGTGATCCGGGAGGTCCTGCCCCCGGCGATCGCTACCGCCGGGGTCGTGCCGGTGTGGGCCGCCCGCCACTTCGCCAAGCACCCGTCGATGCAGCTGTCGACGGTGGCGTCGTGGGGCTGGTTGCCGCTCCTGCTGGCCAGTTTCGTGGCGTTCTGGCTGTCCTACCGGGGGATCAAGTGACCGACCTTTATGTCGCCGAGAACCTCACCAAGTCGTATGGGGACCTGGTGGCGCTGGACCACGTGAGTGTCAGAGTTGGAGCGGGGGAGCAGGTCGCCCTGCTGGGCTTGAACGGGTCCGGGAAGACGACGATGCTCCGGATCAGCGCCGGGCTGCTGGAGCCGACCAGCGGCAAGGTGCTGGTGGCCGGCAAGCAGGCGGGGACGGTGGATGCCCGGCGGGCCGTGTCCTACATCCCCGATGGCCCGGTGCTGTACGACGACCTGAGCGTCAACGAGCACCTGGAGTACGTCGCCCGGATGCACGAGACCGCCGACTGGGAGAGCCAGGCCCAGGACCTGCTGGAGCGGCTGGGGTTGGCGCACCGGGCCGACCAGCTGCCGTCCACGTTCAGCCGGGGACTGCGCCAGAAGGTCGGCATCGCCCTGGCGTTCGTGCGCCCGTTCGATGTGATGCTGGTCGACGAGCCGTTCGTGGGCCTCGACACCCCCGGCCGGGCGGCCTTGCTGGAGCTGCTGCGGACGTCGGCCGAGGACGGGGCGGCGGTGATCGTGTCGACCCACCAGACCGAATTCCTGCGCCAGGCCACCCGGTGCCTGGGCCTGCGGGACGGGACGAAGGTCTACGACGGGAAGCCGACGGCGAAGGCAGAGGCCGAGATCCTGGGCTGAACTGGTTTGTTTGCCGGTTTCAGGGGGCGCTTCAGCCAGGTCGCGAGCGGATGCACTCGGGCCGCACCGCGGCACCGAGGCCGCCGATCGGGCCGCACCCAGGGCCCGCGAAGCGGTTCCAGTCGATCTCAGCGGGCGCGTTGTAGCGAGCCGGGCCCGTAGCTCAGTCGGTCAGAGCGGTGGACTCATAATTTGCCCAGGGCCATTTTGCCGGCCCGGGTCAGGTAGCGAATTTGGCCCGTGAACAGGGGAAACGGTTCCAGGCTCTTCCGACTGATGATCCCTGTTTCCGGGGTTGCCACGGTCTGTGGACGGTCTGGTCGGCCAGCGCCCAGGCGGTACGCACGGCACGGGAGCTCTTCGGTCCTCGCCCCATTGGGACCCCCCCGGGAGGTTGGAACCTCCCGGGCCATGGATAACGCGACCGACTGCGGAGGAGCTGGGTCAAGGGTCGCCGCAGGCGATCCCCGGAGGGGATGCGAGGAGCGGAGCAGGGCGAGCACCGGAGCACCCTTGAGGCTGCGGGGGAGCTGGCGGTATGGGGGCGCCGGAAGCTGGCCCAGAGGCTCGTCACGGATCGCACGAGTACTCAAGCGCAACGAAGAACGCACAAGCAAGTTACCAGACAAAGGTAAAGCGATCCGTGATGAGGGGGGCCGGCTGGAGGGGAGGGGCCGAAGAGCGGGGGCGTGGGGGACCCGAGGAGGCGACCGGAGGGAGCCCCCGCAGCGGTGCCCCGGCCGGCCGTACGCCGGCCCTTGAATTCGTAGAAAGTTCTCACAGCCGGCAGGGCCACGCCCCTAGACAGGCAGGGGGGCCAAGGCGGGTCATTCGGTCGTTTCATGGGAGCGAAGCAGGTGAGCGTTGACTGTGCGGACGGCGGGAGCCAGCTCCGGTATGTCCAACACCTCGATGCCTGCGGCGGCGAGCTGCTCGGCCCCATGACAGTCGACGAAGACGTCCGGCTCCCGCATTGAGAAGACGACTCGGCCGATACCGGCAGCGCGTATCAGCTGGGAGCAGGTGAGGGGCCGGGACCGCCTTTCGCTGCACGGCTCAAGCGAACTGTAGAGCGTGGCCCGAGCGAGGCGGGGATCGTCCGGCTGGAGCTTGGCAAGGGCTGCTTCCTCGGCGTGGACGTGGGGGTCGCTTTCCCGTGAGAAGCCCTGGGCGATCTCTCGGCCGTCGGCGACGATGACGGTGCCGACGGAGAACGCCGTATCCGACGGGGGGCACCGGTGGGCGAGATCGATGGCGGCCTGGAGCCAACGCCGGTCGGTGTCGAGCAGGTAGCGCAGGAGCACGCCGTCTCCCATCTGCCGGACCTCGGCGAGGTTCATCCGGTGATCCTTGTCCCAAGGGAACCGCCCGGGGCCGACGAAACGAGGAGCATCGGCGTCGCCGACGAAGAACGGGCACACAGCCAGGTGCAGCTCGTCCACAAGTCCGGCCGAGAGGAACTGCGTGAGCACCGTAGTTCCTCCCTCGACCATCAGGCGGGCGATGCCCCGGTCCGCCAAGTCGGCAAGGATGGGAGGCAGGCCGAGGGGGTCGAGGGCCACGATGGTCGCCTGGTGCCGTACTGCCTCCCGGAGCTTCACCTCTGCGGGCGGGGGGCAGTAGACGAGCTTGAGGGCCTGACCGGCGGTGAAGAACTTCCGGTCGGCATCGAGGAAGCCGCTGTGGGTCAACGTGACCTTGACGGGATGCGGCGGCTTGCCCAGGGCGACACGCTCAGAGACCCGGGCCTCCGAGCGAATGAGCAGGCGTGGATCGTCCTGCCGGATCGTGTTTGCTCCGACCAAGATCGCGTCGGCAGACGCTCGGACGCTGTCGACCCGGTCGAAGTCTTCGTCGTTGGAAAGGAGCAGGCGCCGCGCTGAGGCGTCGTCGATGAAGCCGTCGACCGTCATGGCGCAGCTGGCGAGGACATAGGGGCGCTTGGTCATGGCCGGCCCTCAACCTTCGCATCCCGAGGCAGAAGGCGCTCGACCATGCCTATATACTCGTCGCCTGTCTGGGCGGCGGCGAGGGCTTCGAAGTCGTCGTCGGTCAGGCCCTTGCGAAGCTCGGGCTGCCGGCGCATCGCCTCGTACGCCTTGCGGGCGGTGCCTCCAGTAGCAGGCCAGGGAGCGATCGTCTTGCCCATGGAGGCAGCGAGCTCAAACTCGGCGAGGGTGCCCTCGCCGCCGCCCAGGATGAGCACCAGGTCGGCATCTCGTACGACGTTGGGGCGCCCGAAGACGCCCGTGACAGCACCGAGGGCCGGAGGGCGGTAGTGATCGGCGATGTGGGTAATGACCTCGACCCCCACGCCGACGGGGCCATGTGTCACCCGGCAACGGCGCTGGACAAGCAGCTGGCCGAGCGAACGTACCGCCTCGTCGAGGAGGCGAGCGTCGGTACCTTCCGCCCGGCTGCCGCTGATCGTGAGCTTCGGCTCAGCTGCATCAGACTCCGGCACGAGCCACCCAGTGAGCACGCCGGTCGGGCGCACCTGTGAGATACGCCCCTGGGTCACACCGATGGCCTTGGCGATCTGCGCCTGGGTCATGCCCGTTTGTCGGGCCTCGCTGATTGCCTCACGGCGCAGCTGTGCGAGGGTGGTGATCGCCGACTGGTGGTTCCCCATCGCCCGGGTGATCTCTCGGGCGCGTTCAAGCGGGTCGCTGATAGCGGCCATTCGCTCGATGTCCTTCTGTTCCGTGGGTGGTGCCCCTTCCGACGCCGAGATATTACCCCCCTATTGACATTGTAGGACGGAGTGGCATTTATTAGCCCCCTAAAGCTCACCCGGGTTGGACAGAACCGCTATGGGGAGGGTGGGCGGCGTGAGAGAGGGGGTGGTACGTCGAGGGAGTGGAGGCCAGGAACGGAGAAAGGCCCGCCGGGCAGGGCGAGCCTTTCGATGTAGAGGTTGGTCCCGCTACGGAGCCTGGTCTACGGCCCCAGCTTACCGCTGCATCGGGCGGCCCGGTAACGGGGTCTTTCAGGCTCCTCGATCAACGAGGAGGCCATTCCATGAAGACCGAAGACGGGCATTGCCCGCACGGGATCTCCAATCCCGACTGGTGTGACTTCTGCCGCCAGGGCCACGGGCGAGTGCTGCGCTCTGCGGCGGCGCCGGGTCGATCTGGAGCATGGTCGGCTCGACGTCGCCGAGTCGTTGGCCGAGGTCGGCGGACACCTGTACTTCGGTCCGACAAAGACCTACCGGCGGCGACAGGTCACCCTGCCCCCGTTTCTCCGGGAGCTGCTGGCTGACCATCTTGCGAGCATGCCCGAGGAGGCCGACGCGCTGGCGTTCACGGCGCCGAACGGGGGGCCGCTCAGGGCCGAGAACTTTCGGCATCGGGTGTGGTTACTGGCGCTGGAGGCGGCCGGTCTTCCTCGTTCGCAGCGTATCCACGGGCTGCGTCACACCCGCGCCGCCCTGCTCAAACAAGCGGAATTGCAGTGGATGCATCATTGCGCATCGCCCGCGATCGTTGGGC
>DAIQBQ010000190.1:0-6189 GCA_036781065.1 Actinomycetota bacterium | reverse complement strand
GGTCACCACCACCATCCCGTCCGGCCCGGCCGCGGCCCGGGCCACGTCGATCGCCTCTTCCAAGGAGGCTGCTGTCCTGAGCCTCGCCGGGTCGAAGCCGGCCCGCTCCGCCGCCTCTCGCAGTCTTTCGGGCGGGGCGGCCCTGGGGCTGGAAGCCTGCCAGAACACAGCCCCGGCGACGAACGGGCGCAGGGCCGCGACGATGGAGTCGATGTCCTTGTCGGCAAAGATCGAGGCGACGACGACCTTGGGGACGTCGCCGAAACTCTCGACCAGCGCCGGACCGAGCGCCCGCGCCGCTTGCGGGTTGTGCGCCCCGTCGATCACCACCACCGGGTCACGGGCGACCACTTCCAGCCGCCCCGGCGATACCACCGCCCGCAGTCCGGCGGCAAGTGCGTCGTAGTTCAAGGCCCGGCCGAGGAGCTCCTCGCAGGCGGCGATCGCCAAGGTGGCGTTGAGCGCCATGTGAGCGCCGAACAGCGGGACGAACAGGTCCTCGTAGTGGCCTCCCTGGGGCCCGTCAACGGCGATCACCCGGCCCCCGACGCCCACGTCGTCCCGGACCAGCCGGAAGTCCCGCCCCTCGACCGCCAGCAACGCCCCCTGACGGTCCGCCGTCGTGGCCACCAGGTCCGCGACCTCGGGTTCCTGGCCGGCGGAGACGCACCGGGCGCCGGGCTTGACGATGCCAACCTTCTCCCGGGCATTCTCCAGCGGCGTTGCCCCGAGGAAGGCGATGTGGTCGACGGCAATCCGGGTGAGCACCGACACGTCGCCGGCGACGATGTTGGTGGCGTCCCACGCCCCGCCGAGGCCCGCCTCGTAGACCCCGGCGGCGACGCTGCGGTTGGCAAACCACTCGAAAGCCATCGCCGTGGTCAGCTCGAAATAGGTGACGTTCTCGCCCAGCCGCTCCTGGACCAGTCCCACGAAGGGGAGCAGGTACTGCACGAGGCCGGCCAGCTCGTCGGGGGCGATCAGGTCGATGCGCAGCTCTCCCTCGTCGTCGCCGCCGATGGAGAACCGCTCCCGGATCGACTGGAGGTGCGGCGACGTGTAGACCCCGGTGGTCAGACCGTGGGCGGACAGGATGGCGCCGATCATGCGGGCGCTCGTTGTTTTGCCGTTGGTACCGGCGATCTGGATGGTCGGGTAGGTGCGCTCCGGGTGGTCGAGCAGGTCGGCCAACGCCTCCACCCGGGCGATTCCCGGCCGGATGCCCTGCCCCCGCGCGTCGATGGCGGCAACCGCCTCCCCGTAGGACAGCGGCGCCGAGGGGACGCCGGGGAGGTCCGTGGCTATGCCAGCCCCCCCTGCTGGGTGTGCAACGTGCTATGGGTGGCGAGGCTGCCGGCGGACACGCGCGCACCGCACGCGGCGCGGGCGACCGCCAGGGTCGCCTGGCCCCACGACAGTCGGCCGGAGTTGGCCCAGTCCAGGATCTGCTCCCTACGGCTCAGCTACGAACGAAGGCATGGTCATGCCAGTTGAGGCTCGGTGTCCCTCAAGCCAAGCGCAGTATCTCTCGTGCCTCCCGAACAGTGTCGAGGGGACGGTGCTTCTTCGGCGCTCCAGTGGCGTCAGGACCCCCCGGGAGAGCCGCTACAGTGTGGGCGATGAGAAACGTACCGGAGAAGCCGAGCCTGTCGGGCTTGGAAACCAAATGGGATCAGAGCTGGGAATCGGGGGGCATCTACCGCTTCGACCGGCGGCGGGAGCGTGGCCAGATCTACTCCATCGACACACCGCCGCCAACGGTTAGCGGTTCGCTTCACATGGGGTCCGTCTTCGGGTACGTGCAGACGGACTCGATCGCTCGCTTCAGACGTATGGCTGGCTTCGAGGTCTTCTACCCGATGGGATGGGACGACAATGGCCTGCCCACCGAGCGGCGCGTCCAGAACTTTTACGACGTGCGCTGCGACCCCTCGATCGCGTACGACCCGTCGTTTCAGCTACCAGAGAACGGAGGCGGCGGGCGCGCTATCTCGCGACGCAACTTCGTTGAACTCTGCCACCGCCAGACCGCCGAGGACGAGAAGGTATTCGAACGTTTGTGGCGGACCCTCGGTCTTTCGGTTGACTGGACGCTCACCTACGCGACCATCGACGATCACGCACGCCGGGTCGCACAGCGAGCGTTTCTCCGGAGCCTGCGGCGCGGTGAAGCCTACGCCAGCGAGGCCCCGACGCTGTGGGATGTCGACTTCCAGACTGCGGTGGCCCAGGCTGAAGTCGAAGACCGCGAGATTGCTGGTGCCTACCACCGGATCGCCTTCACCCGCACCGACGACGGCACCGCCGTCTTTGTCGAAACCACCCGCCCCGAACTCATCCCGTCGTGCGTGGCGCTTGTGGCACACCCCGACGACCAACGGTACCGGGGTCTTTTCGGCAAGCAGGTCCGCACGCCCCTCTTTGCGGTGGCGGTCCCGGTCGTCGCCCACCCCCTTGCCGACCCCGAGAAGGGGTCGGGCATCGCGATGATCTGCACCTTTGGCGACACGACGGACGTGGTGTGGTGGCGGGAGCTCCGGCTGCCGACGCGGACGGTGGTGCAGCGGGACGGCCGGTTGCAGCCCGCGGTGCCGCCCTGGCTGGCCGGGAAGGGTGCCCAACTCTGGGCGGAGTTTGCTGGCAAGACCACCACGCAAGCCCGGCGCAAGATCGTTGAGTTGCTTTCATCCAGCGGGGAGCTCGCCGAACCGCCCCGGCCGATCACCCACGCGGTCCGGTTCTTTGAGAAAGGGGACCGACCGCTGGAGGTCGTCTCAAGCCGGCAGTGGTACATCAGGAATGGGGCGCACGACCCGGATCTGCGCCAGTGCCTGCTCGAGCGGGGCCGGGCGCTGGCGTGGCACCCGGAGTTCATGCGTGTCCGCTATGAACGCTGGGTCGAGGGGTTAAGCAGCGACTGGCTCATCAGCCGGCAGCGCTTCTTCGGCGTGCCCTTCCCGGTCTGGTACCACCTTGACGAGCAGGGTGAACCGGTGTGGGACAACCCCATCCTCGGCGAGGAGGAGGCCTTGCCAATCGACCCCCAGAGCGACCCGCCTCCCGGCTATAAGGAATCGGACAGAGGGCAACCGAACGGGTTCATCGGGGACCCGGACGTGATGGACACCTGGGCCACGTCGTCGCTCACCCCCCAGATCGCATGCGGCTGGGTCGATGACCCAGATCTGTTCGGGCGCACCTTCCCGATGGACCTGCGGCCCCAGGGCCCCGAGATCATCCGGACCTGGCTGTTCACCACGGTGCTGCGCTCGAGCCTGGAGCACGACGCCCTGCCCTGGTCGGGTGCGTCGATCAACGGGTGGGTCCTCGATCCGGACCGCAAGAAGATGTCGAAATCCAAGGGGAACGTCATCACCCCGAAGGCGCTGATCGACGAATACAGCCCCGACGCCATCCGCTATTGGGCCTGCAGGGGGGCGCCCGGTACCGATACGGCTGCCGACCCCGCCCAGATGCGGATCGGGCGACGGCTGGCCATCAAGCTCCTCAACGCCTCAAAGTTCGTTCTCGGACTGGGCTTCGAGGAGGACGAGTCCTCGGAGGTGACCGAACGGCTTGACCGGTCAATGCTCGCCCAGCTGGCTGGCACGGTGGAGGCGGCCACCAGCCATTTCGAAGGCTACGAGTACAACCGGGCGCTGGAAAGCGCCGAGCAATTCTTCTGGAGATTCTGCGATGACTACGTGGAGCTCGTGAAGAGTCGCGCCTACGGTGCCGGGACGGCCAGCGCCTCGGCCAGAGCCGCCCTCTCCACGGCGTTGTCGACACTGCACCGGCTCTTCGCACCGTTCTTGCCGTTCGTGGCGGAGGAGGTGTGGTCGTGGTGGCAACCGGGATCAGTGCACAAGACGACGTGGCCGTCCGGTGACGAACTCCGCCGCGCCGCCGGTGATGCCGACCCGGGAACGTTCGATGTCGCCGCAGAGGTCCTCTCCGCGGTCCGTAAGGCCAAGACCTCGAGCAACCAATCGCTGCGGACAGCGGTGAGCCGATTGACGGTGGTGGACACCGAGGACCGCGTCCGGGCGCTGAAAGCTGCCCAGGAGGATCTGCGCGAGGCCGGGCGGGTCGCCGAGATGATGCTCTCGATCGGACCGGAACCCAAGATCGAGGTCCTGCTTGACTCGGTCCGCGATGAGTTGGCTCCCACGGCTGACCCCCTCGTTTGATGGACGTCGGCGGCGCACCGCCGGCGACTGCCCGCACGATCGACTAGTCACCGCGTGTGCCGGGCAATGGCCCGGCGGGCTCCCCACCATGGCCCCCCGGGGGCGAAAAAAGTCTGGTTAGAGCCTTCGCTCCGGCCGCGGAATCCGGTCGAAGTACAACGAACAGATCAACCTGGCCGGCGCCATCCCCCAAATGGCCTGGCTGATTCCCCCGCGATAGCTATGCAGCATGACGCCGTTGGCACCGACCTTAGGTACTGGTGCGGATAGTAGGACGGCCGGGCCCCCCACCCGGCGACAAGGAATCCGCACCCTCGAGGTGGCCGGCCCCGCCTCCTTAGAGGAAGGAGCAGCAATGCATTACCCGAGGTACTTGCTGCCGGTGGCTGGCGGAGTAGTTGGGCTCGGGATCATCGCTGCCTCGACGGTTGCCCTCACCAGTAGGACAGCCCTGACCGGCACCCGATCCCCCTCCGAGCCGGCCTCGGCCTCGACCTCGGGAAGCGACGCCGGCGGCGGAACCCATTCCTCGGCCTCGACCGGTATCAATGGCTCGGCCGCCTCCTCGTTGCTGCCCGCTGGCGCCGCCAGCGGGGCGACCAAGGCGGGCTCCGGCGCAGCCAACTCGGCGGCCAACACCGGCACCAACGTGGCCGGCGGAGCGCTGAACACCACCAACGGTGGGGTCGGGAACGCGCTGAACGCGGCGAGCGGCCTCGTCGGGAATGCCGTCAACACCGCCACCGGCGCACTCAACAACGCCCTCGGCACGGCCACCAACGCGGTCAACGGTGCGCTGAACACCGCCACCGGCATCCTCGGTGGCGTGTCCGGCGGCAGCTCCGGCCCGGCCGGGGCCTCGGGGAGCGTGACGTCGCTGCTCACCTCGCTGCCGAGCGGCGACCTGGCCGCCCTGCTCGCTCACCTGCCGGTGGCGGTCGACGTCTCGGCGCTCGCGGCCAACCCGGCCTCGCTGCTCTCCAACCTGCCCGTGCCCGACCTGCAGTGGTTGCTCAACACCCTGCCGGTTGCCGTCCCCGCCAACCTTTCCGGGGTGCTCAGCGATCCGACCGGGATCCTCGGCAGCATCCTGCCCAGCCTGTCGTCGATCCTGGGCAATCCGACCTCGCTGATCGGTGACCCGACAGCGTTGTTGGCCAACTGGCCGATCCCAGACCTGAGTGCCCTGCTGTCGAACCTGCCGGTCCCAGTGCCGAACCTGAACTCGGTGTTGGCCGACCCGAGCAATGTAGTCAATGCTCTCCCAGCTCCGGACCTGATCTTCATCCTGAGCTCCCTGCCGGTGCAGGTCCCCGGCAACCTGCTGTAGCACCTGGCTGTACCTGCTGTAAGCACCGGCTGTACCTGCTGTACCTGCTGCAGACGACGTCCCACCACTGCAAAACCGGCGGCCCTTGCTGGGGTCGCCGGTTTTGTTTGTTCGGGGCCCGCCTTCTGTGCGATGGACCGCGCTATGGCGCGGCTGGTTACACACGAGGGGTCCCGGATTCAAGCTGCGCTACGTCCGGCGGGCGACTCGAGTGGTCGCCGGCCGCGGTGGCGGTCGGTCAGGCGGAGCGCTCGCCCCGCTCGGGCCGCTTCGAGCGTTCGGCGGTGCGCGGGATCAGCGTGGGGTTGACCTTCTCCAGGACGGTGGCCTTGTCGATCACGCACTTGCCGACGTCCTTGCGGGACGGCAGGTCGTACATCACATCCAGGAGCACCTCTTCCATGATCGCCCTCAGCCCCCGGGCGCCGGTACCCCGGAGCATCGCCAGGTCGGCGATGGCCTCGAGCGCCTCGTCGCTGAACGCCAGCTCGACGCCGTCGTACTCGAGCACCTTCTTGAACTGCTTCACGAGGGCGTTCTTGGGCTTGGTCAGGATCTCGATCAGGGCGGTGCGGTCGAGGTTGTGCACGTAGGAGATCACTGGGAGCCGGCCCACGAACTCGGGGATCAGCCCGAACTTGAGCAGGTCCTCGGGCAGCACCTGGGACA
>DAIQBQ010000189.1:0-6215 GCA_036781065.1 Actinomycetota bacterium | reverse complement strand
CGGGGGGCTGGCGGGGGCCGGCGTCCCCTGGCTGACGGCGCAGGGCGCAAGCACGCTGGCGGGGGCAGTCGTGGGGTTCGGTGGGGTTGCCACGGTGGGCGACGGCTCCCCCTGGCACGAGGCGAGGACGCACACCACTGCGGTGCCCACGGCCGCACACCGCCACCTGCCGGCAACCAGTCCCGCCATAGCCTTCCCGTCGAGGTCGGGCACCATGGTAGCGAGCGGGACCGGGCACCGATCCCGGTGCCGGATATCGTGGGGCCGATGAACCTGTACAACACGCTGACCCGCAGCGAGGATCCGCTCCCCCCGCCGCCCGGCCCGATCCGGATGTACTTCTGCGGCCCGACCGTCTACCGGCGCATCCACGTGGGCAACGCCCGGCCGTTCGTCATCTCCGCCTGGCTGCGCCGCTGGCTGGCGGAGATCGGCTACCAGGTGAAGCTGGTGCAGAACATCACCGACGTCAACGACAAGATCTACCAGGCCGCCCCCGGCGCCAGCGCCCAGCTGGCCAAGGATGCGGCGGGTTGGTACATCGAGGACACCGGCCGGCTCGGCCTCGGCCGCCCCGACGTCGAGCCGCGGGCGACCGAGACGATCGACGAGCAGATCGCCCTGATCGAGGAACTGTTCCGCCGGGACCTCGCCTACGCCGCCGGCGGCGACGTCTACTTCCGGGTCGCCCGCTTCCCCAGCTACGGGCAGCTCTCCGGGCAGCGGCCCGACCAGGTCCAGGAGCAGGAACCCAACGCCCGCAAGGAGGACCCCCGGGACTTCGCCCTGTGGAAGGGCCATAAGGAGGGCGAGGACACCTGGTGGGAATCGCCCTGGGGCCCCGGCCGGCCGGGCTGGCACATCGAGTGCTCGGCGATGGCCGAGACCTTCCTCGGCCCGGCCTTCGAGATCCACGGCGGCGGGCTCGACCTGATCTTCCCGCACCACGAGAACGAGCTGGCCCAGTCCCGGGGCGCCGGGCGGGCGTTCGCCACGATCTGGATGCACAACGGGATGCTGGAGATGTCCGGGGCCGACATGCACAAGTCGCTGGGCAACGACGTCTCGCTGCACAACGCCCTCGAGGCCTGGGGACCGGAGGTCCTGCTGATCTTCTTCATGGGGGCCCACTGGCACAGCTCGATCGACTTCTCCGACGCTGCGCTGGGCTCAGCCAAGGCCCAGGCGGCGGGGTTCCGGGAGGCGTTCGGGCGGGAGAAGAAGGAGGCCCCGCCGGGCGAATGGGGCCGGCTGGTCGCCGCCCTGGAGGACAACTTCAACACGCCGGAGGCGCTGGCGATCCTGCACCGCTGGCGATCCGAGGGGTACCTGGAGCCGCTGGCACGGGCACTCACCCTGTTCGGCCTGGGTTCGCTGACCAACCCGCTCGAAGCGCCCCCCGAGGTCGTCGCCCTGGCCGAGGAGCGCCAGGCGGCACGGACAACCAGGGACTGGGCGGCCGCGGACCGGCTGCGGGCCGAGATCGCCGCATCGGGCTGGGAGGTCCGGGACACCGCCGGCGGGTACCACCTGGGGCCGAAGGGGTAGCCTGGCCAACCCTTCCTCGATGCCTCTGCTGCGCCGCCCGGGGCCACAACCGGCGGCGCACGGGGCAGGCGTTCCTGGGCACGCATGCCCGGGCTCACAACATGCCGGGAACTCTTGCGGGCTGAGGCCCGTCCAAGTCGGCATTCGAGCTTCTCCCACGGGATCGCTTGGGCCACAGGAGGTGGGGATGGGACCAGTGTTGGCGAAGAGAAGCAGGCGGCGGCGGCTGGCGACGATGTCGGGGGTCGGAGCGGGATGCCTGCTTGTCCTGCTCGCAGCCGGGCCGGCCCTCGCCTGCGGCGGGCTGATCGGCCCCAACGGTGGCGTCAGCCTGGACCGCACCACGACACTCGTGGGCTACCACGCCGGCGTCGAGCACTACATCACCGCCTTCACGTTCACCGGAGGGACCGGCAACTTCGGGTCGATCACGCCGCTGCCGGCCGTGCCCACGAGCGTCACCAAGGGCGGCGACTGGACGCTTCAGCGCCTCGAGCGGGAAACCAATCCGCCGGTTGAGGCGTTCGGTGTGGCCGGCCGGTTGAGTGCCGCCCCGGCCCCGGCGGCGACGGTGCTCGAACAGGTGCAGATCGACGCGCTCGATGTGACCGTCCTCCAGGGCGGCGGCTTCGCCGTCGGCAGCTGGGCCAAGGACAACGGGTTCTCGCTGCCACCCGACGCCCCGGCGCTGCTCGACTTCTACGCCCAGCGATCGCCGTACTTCCTGGCCGTGAAATACAACGCTGCCGCAGTGGCCGCCCAGCACACGGCCGCCGGCACGGTGACCTCGATCGCCCTCACCATCCCGGTCAAGGAGCCGTGGGTCCCGCTGGCGATCCTCACCCTGGGCAAGCAGGCGACCCAGTTGATCGACGCCGACGTCTACCTCATGACCGACCAGCAGCCGGCGCTCCTCCCGGCACCCACCCCGGCGGGGACCGGCGCAGGGACCGGGCTGATCCTTGCCGCCAGCGAGCCGACGTCGCCCGGCCTGATCACCGATCTGCGGGCCGACCGGGGAGGGTCCTGGATCCCCACCGGCGGCATGTGGCTGACCTACCTGCGGATCAACACCCCGGCGGCAACGCTTCGCTACGACCTGGCGATCAACGCCGCCGGGACCGGCAAGCCGTCGGCAGCCGCCGCCGGCCTGACCGCCGACGCCCACTCGGTCGTCGTGCCCGAGCTGCCGGTCGCGACGCCGTCCCACCCCGGCCCGCCGGTACCGGTGTGGATCTGGGCCAGCGGCCTGGCCCTGGTGCTGGCCGCCGCATGGGGCTGGTCGTACCGCCTCGCTGGGCGCCGGTTCGCAGCGCACCGGTCCCGGGCATGAGGAAGTGGTGGCCCGGGATCGCCCTGGCCCTGGCCCTGATCCTGCTTGGCGCGGGCGGCTGGCGTGCCGCCCGCGCCAGCGGGGCCGCCACGATCGCCACCGTCCGGATCACCATCCACTACTCCCGCTTCTCGCCGTCGGTGGTGCGGGTGGCGGCGGGCCAGCGGGTGCGCTTCGTCATCGCCAACACCGACCCCATCGACCATGAGTTCATCGTGGGCGACCAGGCGGTGCAGCAGCACGAGGAAACCGGCACCGACACGGTGCACGACGGCTCGGTCCCGGGCAGGATCTCGGTGCCCGCAGGAACGACCGCCTCGACGGTGGTCAGCTTCCCCCGGCAGCACGGCCAGCCAGCCGCTTCGCTGGGGCCGCTCGATCCGGAACCGGCCGGGGCGGTGGGGCCGGGCAGCCTGATCTTCGCCTGCCACCTCCCGGGTCATTATGCCTACGGCATGCGCGGCGTGATCGAGATCACGCCCTGACCAGCTGGGCGAGCTGGGCGAGGTTTGAAGCTTCAGCCACACTCTGCGTAGGTAGGGCTTCAAACCTCGCGGGTGCTTCTAGCTCAGCATCCGCCCGTTCCACACGTCGCCGTCGAGCAGCCGCTCGGCGACCTTCGCCATCGGCAGCCCTCGCTCCATCGAGATCCGCTGGATCAACCGGAAGGAGTCCTCCTCGGACAGGCCGTGGCGGTCGCGCAGCACCCCCTTCGCCCGCTCGACCAGCTTGCGGGTCTCCAGTCGCTCGGTGAGGTTCTTGGACTCGTTGGCGAGGACCTGGGCCTCGTTCCAGCGCTGCACGGCGACCTCGATCGCCGGCACCAGGTCGCCCTTGTCGAACGGCTTGACCAGGTAGGCCATCACCCCGGCCCTGGTCGCCCGGGCGACCTTGTCCCGGTGGCTGAAGGCGGTGAGCACGAGCACGGCCGCCAACTCCTGCTCGACGATGTGCTCGGCTGCGGTCAGGCCGTCGGTCTTGGGCATCACGATGTCGAGGATCACCAGGTCCGGCTTCAGCTCCTCGGCGAGGCGCATGGCGTCGTCGCCATCGGCGGCCTCCCCGACGACCTCGTAGCCCTCCTCCTCCAGCATTTCCTTCAAGTCCATCCGGATGATGGCCTCGTCCTCGGCGATGACGATCCGGGCGGTCATGCGCGGCGACCCTTCCGCCCCCGCTCCTCGCCCACGATGTCGGCTGGCGAGTCAATCGATTCGAGCAGGCGCTCGAGCAGGTGGTCCCGCTCGGTGGTGAGCTCGGCGATCAGGCCCTGGGTCCGTTCCTGGTGGCGGCGCAGCCGCTCCAGGTCGTCCCGTGCTTCCCGGTACTCCCGGTCGGCCAGCGGGGTCCCGGACACGACCATGCGAACCTGGGCTTCGTCGGATACTTCGGTCTGGAAGGCGACCTGCTCCCGGGCGACCTGGAGCTCCTGGGACGCCCTCGCCAGGCGGGCAGCGATCTCGTCGAGCTGGCTCTGGATGGTCATCGGCATGGCGTCGTCCTCGGAACTCGCACAGGGTTACCCGGCCCCTGGTCGGGTCTCGGGGAGGCGAAGATTATCGCGCCTTGCCCGTCACCGCCGTCCAAGCGCCCGCAGCACATCGGCGGCGGGGAGCGCGCCCTGCCGCAGGATGCTAACGGCGCCGCCGGTCAGGGCGACGACCGTCGACGGGGTCGCCGCTTCACCCGCCGGGGCCGGCCCGCCGTCGACGTAGACCGCGACCCGGTCGCCGAAGACCGCGGCGACCCCGGCGGCGCGGTCCGGGGTGGGCTCGCCCGAGCGGTTGGCCGAGGTGGTCGCCAGCGGGCCCGCCCGGCGCAGCAGGGCCAGCGCGGCGGGGTGGGCGGGCATCCTGATGCCGACCGTCCTGCCGTCGCCTCCCAGGGCGGCGACGAAACCGGGCTGCCGGTCGACCACCAGGGTGAGCGCCCCCGGCCAGAATGCGCCGGCAAGCCGTTGCGCTGGTTCGCTCAGGATCGCCAGGACGGCAGCGTCGGCGGTGCTCCCCACGAGCACCGGCAGCGCCAGGCCGGGAGGCCTCCCCTTGATCTGGAAGACCGCCGCCAAGGCCTCCGGGCGGTCGGGCCGGGCGGCCAGCCCGTAGACGGTGTCGGTCGGGATCACCACCATGTGTCCCGCGTCCAGCGCCCGAACGGCCCGATCCAGGCTCGCCGCGTCGCCAGCAGGCAGAATGGACGTCACAGGCACCGCACAGACGACGGGCGGGAGGGCGAAGCCAGGTGGGACCCAGCGCGGAGGGGATGGACAGCGGCACCGAGCCGGTTGCGGCGCCGGCTGCGCCTGCTCCGGATGCCCCGGCCCGCAAGCCCAGCGTCGTCATCATCGGGGGCGGGTTCGGCGGACTGTCGGCGGCCAAGGCGCTGCGCAACGAGCCGGTGACGGTGACCATCGTCGACCGGCGCAACCATCACTTGTTCCAGCCGCTCCTCTACCAGGTCGCCACCGCCCAGCTCAACGCCAGCGACATCGCCCAGCCGATCCGTAGCACGGTCCAGCACCAGCTCAACACCCAGGTGCTGCTCGCCGAGGTGACCGGCATCGATGTCGCCAGCCGGACACTCAGCTTCGCCGATGGCGCCCGGTTGGGCTACGACTACCTTATCGTCGCTGCCGGGGCCGCCCACACCTACTTCGGCCACGACGAGTGGGAGGAGTACGCCCCCAGCATGAAGAACATCGACGACGCCCTCGTCGTGCGCCGCCGGCTGCTGTCCGCCTTCGAGGCCGCTGAACGGGCGACCGACCCCGTCGAGCGGGAGGCGCTGCTGACCTTTGTCATCGTCGGCGCCGGCCCGACCGGGGTCGAGCTGGCCGGATCGCTGGCGGAGATGGCCCGCCACGCACTCACCGGCGAGTTCCGCCACTTCGACCCGTCGACCGCCAAGATCATCCTGATCGAGGGCGTCGACCGGGTGCTGCCATCGTTCCCGAAGAAGCTGTCGAAGCGGGCCGAGCGGGACCTGGTCCGGATGGGTGTCGAGGTACGGACCTCGACGTTCGTGAAGTCGATCGACGGTGCGGGGGTGATGATCGACGGCATCACGATCCCGGCCCGCACGGTGTTGTGGGCGGCCGGCGTGCGGGCCTCCCCGGTTGGCGAGCTGCTCGGGGCACCGCTCGACAAGGCCGGCCGGGTGATCGTGGAACCCGACCTGTCGATACCGGGCCACCCGGAGGTGTTCGTCGTCGGCGACCTGGCCGCGGTCAGCCTGGACGGCGAGCTCGTCCCCGGCGTGGCCCAGGGGGCGCTGCAGGGCGGCAAGCACGCGGCCGAGGCGATCGGTGACCGCGAGTCGGGCGGGACTCCCCCGC